>JAGPIS010000013.1 GCA_018054835.1 Breznakibacter sp.
CGTTATTTGCATGGTTACCCGTTATTGGCGACTTAATTGCCGTGGTGCTCGGCCTAACCAAGGCTCCGTTGTGGCATGTCTGCATTGGCATGCTCATCGGCAAATTGGCCCGCTTCAGCGTATGGGGCTATATCACCGTAAAAGGCCTTGAGCTCCTCCAATGATTAATTATAGGCAATAAATAGAGCAATTACTAAAAAAAACACCATTTTTGTAATTCATAATTTGAAATTCAAAGAATCATATAGATATGGAAACAGTGGTTAGCGGAATCCGGCCAACCGGAAATCTACACCTTGGCAATTACTTTGGAGCTGTGAAAAACTTCTTGCGCATGCAAGAAGAGTTTGATTGCTTCTTTTTTATTGCCGATTATCATTCATTGACAACACACCCCACGCCGCAAAACCTGCACAACAATGTACGCCAGGTACTTGCCGAATATTTGGCTTCAGGGCTTGATCCCGAAAAAGCAACCATCTATATTCAAAGCGATTTGCCGGAGGTAGCCGAATTAACCCTTTTGTTGAATATGAACGCCTATCTGGGCGAATTGTCGCGCACAACCTCATTCAAGGATAAAGCTCGCCAGCAGCCCGACAACATCAATGCAGGCCTTCTAACATATCCGGTGTTGATGGCTGCCGATATCATCATTCACCATGCCAAAAAAGTGCCGGTTGGCAAAGATCAGGAACAAAACCTGGAGATGACCCGCAACTTTGCAGCCCGCTTTAACCGGATGTATAACAACGACTATTTCCCCATCCCCGACTCATTTAACTACGGCGAAGCACTCGTCAAGATTCCCGGCTTAGATGGCAGTGGGAAAATGGGTAAATCCGACAACAATGGGATTTACCTCATTGACACACCTGATGAAATACGCAAGAAAGTGATGCGGGCAGTAACCGATGCAGGACCAACAGAACCCGATACGCCTATGAGCGAACCGATTAAGAACATCATCACACTGATGGGTGTGGTCTCAACACCCGATACAGTTGAGTACTTCATCGACAAATACCGCAGTTGCCAGATTCGATATGGCGATATGAAAAAACAGTTGGCAGAAGACATCATCAAATTTAACAACCCCATACGTGAAAAGATCGAATCAATTGCCGCCGATGATCTTTATTTACGGAAAGTTGTCAACATGGGAAAAGAAAAAGCACGCGCCAGCGCAGCAAAAACAGTTAAAGAGGTGCGAGAGATAATTGGTTTCAAACCATTTTAAAAATCAATAGTGAAAAGGCCGAAGATGGCCTTTTTTTTAATTATGACGAAAATCATCTTTTTTTCGTTTCACTATTTACTTTTAGAAAAATACATTGTAACTTACATTCAATAATTAGCAACTATAATCGCTTTGATTACGGCTCAACATTCGTGAAGGACAGCTTTTGAACAAAAAAATCACGGTCATGCCACTATCCAGACTTGAACAATACCTGCATTCCAATAGGATAGATTATAAGAGAATCATCCACGGATTATCTTATTCCTCGCAACGCACCGCATCATCGACCCATATTTCGGGATATGATTTGGCAAAAACAGTGATTCTGAAGGCCGATTCGAAGTTCATCATGGCCGTTGTACCTGCAACGTCAACCGTCGATTTGAACCAACTAAAACGCAATGCCGGCTTTAACCAGTTAAGATTGGCTACGGAATATGAGTTCAAAGATCTTTTCCGTGATTGTGAAGTGGGTGCCATGCCTCCCTTTGGCAACTTGTATAATATTGATGTTTACATTGCCGAACCTCTTACGCACGATACGCTCATTGCATTCAATGCTTGTACGCACACCGAATTATTACAAATAACATATTCCGATTTTCATCGCTTGGTGAAACCGCGCATCTTGAAATTTACAACAGGGCCATTAAATTTTCAGGCTTAAATCATTAAAGGACTGCATTCGACAATATCAGGTAGCATTTTCGTTTTGGATTCATCTGGGTTAGGTTTAGGTTAAGTTTTTTTGAAAATGCTGACAATTGGGAGAATGCAGTTCTCTTTTTTCACAAACCACAAAAATAGTCAAGGAACATTGAAGATAAACCCTACGCCTGGAACATTTTCAATGGCTATTGAGGGGTCTTTTTTTAGATACTTGCGCAAACGCACAATAAACACATCCAAACTCCTTCCATGGAAATAATCGTTTTCGCCCCATAAAGCGATGAGAATATCCTCCCGTTTGAGCAATTTATTGCGGTTTAAACAGAGCATTTTTAAAACATCGCCCTCTTTCTTCGTTAACCGCCTTTCCTGAGCATCCTCAAACATCAACACCTGGTTCTCCCAATTAAAGGAATAGGAACCGAAATTGGCAATCTGCGACAACGGTTCTACCATATTTGACTGGGAACGGTTCAAAATAGCTTGAATGCGGCAGAGCAACTCCTCCTCATCAAAGGGTTTGGTAACATAATCGTCGGCACCCAACGAAAACCCCTTCATCTTATCGGGTTTCATGCTCCGTGCTGTCAGAAAGAAAAATGGCGTGAATGGATTAACTTCCCGAATCTGGGCAGCCAATGCAAACCCGTCAATGCCGGGAAGCATCACATCGAGGATGCACAAATCAAAGTCGTTGGACACAAACTGCTCCAGCCCAATCTTACCATCGGAGGCCAACGTGACATCGAAGCCGTTGTTCTCGAGAAAATCTACCAGAAGAAATCCCATACTGGCATCATCTTCGACCAAAAGAAGCCTTCTTTTATTGCTCATTGCATTCAGTTTCGTTAAATTCAATGGTAAAACGGCTCCCTTTTCCGGGTGCGCTTTCCACCGACACCTTGCCATGGTATAAATCTAAGATTTGTCGGACATAGAAAAGGCCTAATCCAAAGCCTTTTACATTATGCACATCGCCCGATTCAACCCGATAGTATTGCTTAAAGATATTGTGAAGTTCGTCTTTCCGTATGCCGATACCCTGATCTTCAACACTAAAGCAAATATTACCTTTACTTTTATACAAATGCAAATCAATCTCAGGCCCATTAATCGAATATTTAATGGCGTTGTCGATTAAGTTATTCCAAACTATTTCGAACTGCTTATAATTACCAATCACACAATAGTTACCCTCTTGACAGTGAAAGTTAACCTTCCCGTTTAAGACACTGATCGATGGTTGATAATTCTCAAACACATCATTGGTTAAAGAGTAGAGATCAACCACCTCACTGCCCGAGGGCAAATATCCCAATGCCGAAACATGCAGAATCTCTTCAACATGGCGTTGCAACTTATGATGCTCCTTTTGAATAACTTGAAGATACTCTTCTTGTTTAGCATTTCCCTCAATCCGCTTTTTCAACAGGGCAACCGCCAGGCGGATGTTGGCCAGTGGTGTTTGAAACTCATGAACCATATTGTTCACAAAAGCAATGGAGCGATGCATTGTCAATTTCTCGCGGCGGTAAAGGCGCAGCATAATTAAAAATGAGAATCCGATGAAGAAAATAAAAAAGATGGACAAGGCAAATAAGCCACCAATTTGGGCAAGAACATACCGGCTCCTGTCTGGGAACTCAAGATTTAGGCGTATTCCTTCAGCTGCAATTAATCCATTCAGCGACTGACGGAAACATTTCTTGCTCTGCCCGGCCTCCAAGTGGTTGTCGGAAACAGAAAAGGAATAACGCAGAAAGATGTTGTTAATCTCCAACTTCGATCGCAGAATGCTGTCAAGTTCGGCTGTTTTGTCCCTTTCCACTTCATGAGCACATTTCTTGCCGCACAAATAATCGTTCATGTGATGACAACGTCCAAGCCTGACTCCAATCTCATCGCGCGCTTCTTTCAAGGCAATGGCAACCCGCTGATTGAATAACCGTTCCTCTAACGTGGCGGCTTTAAACAACCAATGAACATGCACACCCAACAACAATACTAATGCTGCAAAAGTTGAAAGTGCCAAAACCTTACGTTGACGAGGCGAATTAATGGCCATAAAATATCCTTGCTTAATTGAGTTTCCGACAAAAATAAAACTATCCGCTGTTACTTTATATTATTTAACAACTCATTAACAGAAAAAGAGGGAAAACTCTTTTATTTTTGACTATTACAAATTAATCACATCAAAAAAAGAAACATGAAAAAAGCAACATTATTAGCCGGATTATTTGCCTTTGTATTAGCCGTATCAGTATCAGCTCAAGAACCAGTAAAAACTGAAACTAAAGAGGTTAAAAAAGAGTGCTGCGAGAAAAAAGCAGGCGAATGCAAAGACAAAAAAGCAGCTTGCTGCTCAGAAAAAAAATGCGATAAGAAAGAAACTGCTGCTACTGAACCAAAAGCTGCAGCCACAAAAGCTCCAGAAAAGAAATAATCAAAACTGGTGTTCAACAGTCACAAGAAGCTCCACTCCATGGAGCTTCTTTCTTTTTGCACAAAAAGAAAATAAAGTTGAAACCTCAATATTAACGCCATTTTATTAAATTGCGTTCTTCAAAATCAGATAATCCTGAAAAACAGAGAATGAACAACATCACTAAAACGCTCCAAAGATTCCCGAAAGTTTTTTGGGTCTCCAATGTTATTGAACTATTTGAGCGGTGGGCTTGGTATGGTTTTTACATGGCTTTTGCTCTTTACCTGACGGGCAGCAAAGAGACAGGAGCTTTGGGCTTCTCGGCAGCCGAAAAAGGTGCAATTATGGGTACCGGATCGATGTTGCTTTACCTACTGCCCATTTTAACCGGTGCCATTGCCGACCGGATAGGTTACCGTTTGGTATTGATTATCTCCCTCTCCATGTACATATTGGGCTACTGGATGGTAGGAACATTCAATGGATTTTTTGAGATATATCTTTCATTCATTTTTCTGGCCACTGCCGGAGCACTGTTTAAACCAATCATCTCGGCAATGATATCAAAAACCACCGATGCAGAGACCTCATCCATCGGATTTGGAATATTTTACATGATGATTAACATTGGGGGGTTCATTGGGCCTTTTATTGTGGGGGCCTTATATCAAACCAACTGGAACTATGTGTTTTACATCTCCATGGCCACCATTGCCATCAACTACTTTTTCGTATTTTTCATGTTTGAAGAACCACAACGGAGAGAAGATGAAAAATCATCGATCTTCAGCGTAGTTACCCAATCGGTGCGGAACATCATCACCACCCTGTCGAACTGGAAATATGTTATCTTCTTGATAATAATGATTGCATTCTGGACTGCATTCAATCAACTATACTATGCATTTCCTGTATTTGTTGACGACTGGGTTAATACAACCAACTTATACAATTCCCTCCACTCCATTTGGCCTTGGCTTGCCGAAAAAATTGGAACCCAACAGCATACCATCTCTGCGGTCACCATCAGCAGTATGGATTCACTTTTCATCATCATTTTCCAGATCATCATCTCGGGCATGGTTATGCGATTTAAACCACTCAACGCCATGATGGCCGGCATTTTGATTCTTGCGCTTGGTCTATCGCTAATGTTTTCGTCAACGACCGGTTTGATTGTTGTCTTTGGTGTTTTGATTTTCAGCATCGGAGAGATGGCCAGCAGTCCCAAATTCACCGAATACATCGGAAGCATTGCACCGCATGACCAGAAAGCGCTTTACATGGGCACCTCATTTCTTCCCATTGCAGTGGCGCATAGCCTTGCCGGATGGCTGTCGGGCGACATCTATGAGCATACGGCAGGAAAATTTTACCTGCTTCAACAAGAGATATCCAAACGCGGAATACACCTATCCTCCGACCTTTCCCAATCTGAATATTGGAAGCAAGCGACCCAATTGACGGGAATGGATAAAGATTTGTTGTCGTCCCTTCTTTGGGAGCAATACACCCCTTCGAGGATATGGATGCTGTACGCCGGTATCGCTATTGCTGCAGTAATTGCGTTGTTTGCCTACGACAAACTCATACTTCGCAAAAAAACCAACCCAACCAATAAAACAGCAAAAGCTTAAATTCCGGTACTCTGTCAAGCAATAATATGATATGTCGAACCAGCAACCTTTGAACCAAATTCCCATCAACAGCATGATCATCATGTTGTCCATAGTCTTCTGCTGTTCTATTCTTTCAACATTCGTGTCGGTTGGCACAATACAATTATGGGGAGATGCAAGTTTGGCAAAAGAGGCAATGACCGATTTGAAGCATCTTCGATTGATCCAAATCATTCAAAGCATTGGGACATTTATCGTTCCGTCAATCATTGGGGTGCGTATTTTTTTTAGAAACTCCTATCGGGATTGCTTTGGAAGAGAGATACCCGGATCTCAAATATTTTTCATCTCCATGATGCTAATGGTAGTGAGTGCGCCATTAATCAATTGGGCATCATTTGTAAATCAGAACATCTCGTTTCCACCATCCTTTGAGTACATCAAACAGTGGGCAACGGAAAAGGAGGAGATTGCTAACGATCTGACACGCAAATTTTTAATCTTCAACACCACCTCCGATCTACTGATCAACATCGGCATCATGGCCATTTTGCCGGCCATAGCCGAAGAATGGCTATTCCGGGGGATGATTCAACCCCTGACAATGCGTATAACTAAACGTGCCGGCAGTGCCATCATCATAACAGCCATATTATTCAGTGCGATGCATTTTCAATTCCTCACCTTTTTACCCCGCGTGATATTAGGGACAATTTTGGGTTACCTATACTATTATGGAAAAAGTTTGTGGCTGCCCATAGCTGCCCATTTCGTCAACAACCTGGTTGCATTGCTGAGTTATGCATACTATGTGCAGCAAGATAACAAATCGCTTTCCGATCCGCTGGCGGCAGTTACTGAAGCACCATCGCTTGTGTGGTCACTTTCGAGCCTTTTCTTTATTGTTGTGGGCATTTATACCATCAAGAGATTGAAGACACCAAGCAACCACTCATCCCTTGAGTAGTCCTTTCTCATGGGGACGATAGAAATAAACAATCCCGTAATCAATGCAAACTTGGCGTTTCTCGTCGCTATCGACCACCCCGAACGATCCCTCCACCTCGTTCCACAACTCAAGAATTAATCCATTGGCCCTTTCGCGAAACTCACGAACCTTTTCATGGAGCTTTTCGGTGGTATTGAGCAGATCCTTGTGTTTGTGATAAATATCGGTAAATTGTTCATATTTCACCTTAACAACTGCAATGGATGGATTGTAAATCCGGTTGCCTTTACCTGCCAACATCCGTTGCTCTTCGCCTGAAATAATTTTGCGTCCCCAGGTCAGCAATTGTGCTTCGGTATTTAAATCGGGCATCGATTGGGTGGACGAAAACCCAAAAAATGAACGCGTATCCTCACCAATTTCGCCACGCTGAATACACATATTGTAAACTTGAATAAAATGAGAAAGATACAACCGCGAACTTTTAAAATTATCACCCAGCGTACGGCCATAATTAGCGTGCAAATCTTTCGACTGGACATATTGATTCACTGCCTGGTCAAAAATAGGCAAAAACGCCTGGATGTCAAGTTTTAATCGCTGACTGAACAGCAATTCGTCAGGGCGTATCTCTGCAGATTTTTTCATTGCAGTTTTTAAAGCACGCAAGCGAGCTTGATCCGTATTCGGCAATCGACGGTAAGGCATTTCACAAGAGAATTTACAAATTGTTTTCCGAAAACAATATAGCAAAATATTATATTAGTTACAAATAAAAAGAGACTGTCCGCATTGGACAATCTCTTTTCATATTAAAATAACAAAGTAACTTAGTCTTGTAATTTAGCTTTTAAAAATTCGCGGTTCAAACGAGCTATATTAGCCAATGAAACTCCTTTAGGGCATTCAACTTCACATGCACCGGTATTGGTACAATTGCCAAAACCTAATTCATCCATTTTAGCCACCATGTTTTTAGCACGTCGGGCAGCTTCAACCTTACCTTGAGGTAATAATGCCAATTGGCTAACCTTAGCTGAAACAAAGAGCATAGCCGACCCATTTTTACATGCGGCCACACAAGCACCGCATCCAATGCATGAGGCGGCATCCATTGCCTCGTCGGCATCAACCTTGGAAATAGGGATAGCGTTGGCATCGGGAACGCCACCGGTGCTTACAGAAACATAGCCGCCTGCAGCGATAATCTTATCGAATGCTGAGCGATCGACTATTAAATCTTTGATAACCGGAAAACCGGCAGAACGCCAAGGCTCAATGGTAATTGTTTGGCCATCGCTGAAACGCCGCATGTGCAACTGGCAAGTAGTGATGCCATCATCCACGCCATGCGGACGGCCATTGATGTAAAGCGAACACATGCCGCAAATCCCTTCGCGACAGTCGTGGTCAAAGGCAACAGGTTCTTTATCACTATTAATCAATTGTTCGTTCAGAATGTCCATCATTTCAAGGAACGAACTTTCGGTTGAAATTTTCTCAACCTTATATGATTCAAAACGACCTTTATCCTGAGACCCGTTTTGACGCCATACTTTTAATGTCAGATTCAAGAATTTTTCCATAATTTCTCTTTCTATATTTATATCAAAACAGGCTTTATTCTTTATAATTACGTTGTATTAACTCAACTTCCTCAAATTTAAGAACCTCTTTGTGCAGGACGGGTTCTTGATCTGTACCTTGGTACTCCCAACAGGCAGCATAGGCAAACTTATCGTCCTGGCGCAAAGCTTCACCATCCGGAGTTTGATACTCTTCGCGGAAGTGACCGCCGCAAGACTCTTCGCGATTCAAGGCATCGATGGCCATTAATTCGCCTATTTCAATAAAGTCGGCCAAACGGCTTGCTTTTTCCAATTCCACATTCATTCCTTCCATAGAGCCGGGAATGTGAACGTTGCTCCAGAACTCTTTTTTGATTTCGCGAATGCGTAGGATTGCTTTTTCCAATCCGGCTTTATTACGAGCCATCCCGACAAAATCCCACATCACAAGTCCAAGCTCTTTATGGATGCTGTCCACTGAACGTTTCCCATGAATACTCAGTAATTTTTTAAAGCGTTCATTAACAGAACTTTCTGCATCATCGAACTCTTTTTCTTTGGTCGTCATACGAGCTGTTTGCAAATCGTGCGATAGATAATTCTGAATGGTATAGGGCAATACAAAATATCCATCAGCGAGGCCTTGCATCAAAGCTGAAGCACCAAGACGGTTGGCTCCGTGGTCGGAGAAGTTGGCTTCGCCAATACAGAACAATCCGGGAACGGTGGTTTGCAATTCATAATCAACCCAAACGCCACCCATGGTATAGTGGATTGCTGGATAAATCATCATTGGGGTTTCGTATGGATTTTGGTCAACGATTTTTTCGTACATCTGGAATAAATTGCCGTAACGCGCTTCAATGGTTTTTTGTCCAAGACGTTCGATAGCCGATTTAAAGTCAAGATAGACAGCCAATCCGGTATTGCCCACACCAAATCCGGCGTCGCAACGCTCTTTGGCAGCACGTGATGCCACATCACGAGGCACCAGGTTTCCAAATGCAGGATATCGGCGTTCAAGATAATAGTCGCGGTTTTCTTCGGCAATTTCAGTTGGTTTCAATTTTCCGGCACGAATGGCTTCGGCATCTTCTTTTTTCTTTGGCACCCAAATACGTCCATCGTTACGAAGCGATTCGGACATCAAGGTTAGCTTGCTTTGAAACTCCCCATGAACCGGAATACAGGTAGGGTGAATTTGTGCAAAGCAGGGATTGGCAAAGGCAGCTCCTTTATGGTAAGCTTTGATGGCAGCCGAACCATTGGAACCCATAGCATTGGTTGACAAGAAAAAGGCATTGCCGTATCCGCCGGTGCCCAGTACAACGGCATGTCCAAAATGACGTTCCATTTTACCGGTTACTAAGTCGCGGCTAATAATACCACGCGCTTTGCCACCGACCATAACAATCTCAACCAGTTCGGTACGGGTATATAATTTAACGCTTCCCAAGTTTACCTGACGCATCAATGCTTGATAAGCACCCAATAAAAGTTGCTGGCCGGTTTGCCCTTTTGCATAGAAAGTACGACTAACCTGAGCTCCACCAAAGGAGCGGTTATCGAGCAATCCGCCATATTCGCGCGCAAAAGGAACGCCTTGTGCCACACATTGATCGATGATGCTGTTGCTCACCTCGGCCAGACGATAGACGTTGGCTTCGCGTGCGCGATAGTCACCCCCTTTAACGGTATCGTAGAAAAGGCGGAATACTGAATCGCCGTCATTGGGATAATTTTTGGCAGCATTGATACCTCCCTGAGCAGCAATGGAGTGAGCCCTACGTGGTGAATCCTGAATAGTGAAAACCTTAACATTGAATCCCATTTCGCCCAATGAAGCAGCAGCCGAGGCACCGGCCAAACCGGTTCCAACAATAATGACATCCAATTTACGTTTGTTGGCAGGGTTCACCAGCTTTTGATGATTTTTATAATTTGTCCATTTCTGAGCCATCGGCCCGGTAGGAATCTTAGAATCTAATTTGATCATATCGAATAATCTTTAGCAATTTTGGAAGAATAAGTACTGACAAACAGCAATAAGGGAGAATCCAATACCCACGAACCAGGCATAAACAGACCCGATTACAGAAAGACGTGTTCTCCAAACTTGGTTACTGAATCCGATGGTTTGGAAAGCAGACCAAAAACCATGGCTTAAGTGAAAGGACAACCCTAAAGAACCAATTATGTAAACCACTACAATCCAAAGATGAGCAAATGTGGCATTTACAAGCGCATAAGCATTTTCTACATGCGTAGGAACTCCTGCAATGTCGATTTGGGTCTCACTCATCCCTTCACCTGTAATTTTCATTTTAACCCAAAAGTTGGCCAAGTGAATTACTAAAAATGCAAAAACTGTAAGACCCAAAATCAACATGTTTTTGGACGACCAGCTAACACTATGCGTATCGTTACCAGAGTCATAACGATCTTTGCCCCGTGCCTTCCTATTTTGAAGCGTCAGGATAATCCCATAAATGATATGAACCAGAAAACCGATACCAAGGATTGGTTCAATAATCTTGATGATCGGATTAGTAGCCATAAAATGGGCACCAGCATTGAAAAATTCTCCTCCATCGGGCACGAGCAACAAAGCATTGAGAGACAAGTGCACCAACAAAAAAGCTACCAGGAAGAGTCCCGATAAACTCATCAGCAACTTTCTCCCAATTGATGAACAAAATAAACCACTCATAAATTGTACTTTTAGTTTAATGAAATTATTTGATTTACGTAATTTTTATAAAACATTGCAAATGTAGGTTAGAACCAATCATTGCCCAAACAAAATTAAAGAAAAAATTCTTTATTTATAATGAATCTAATTAGCAACCCCTTATTTACCCGATATGTTGAAAAATACAAAAATATAAAGACACATACAATGCTTTGTACAAATTCAGTTTGGCTGGCAAAAAGCTATTTTTGCATGGTGCGAAAATTAGGAACAATGAAAAAAAATATACGAGAATGAAAACCACTGCCAGTTACCTGCTTTTACACGGATATGGTGAAACACCAGAGGTGTGGAATAAAATCACTAAGGTGTTAAAGGATGGAGAATTAATTCCAGTTGACCTAATGATACTTTTTCACCAATCAACAGGGGAAGCTACCTTTGCGAAACTCGCTGAGAGAATACTGACATCACTAACGGGGAAGGCAGCCGACCGATTCACCATCATTGCCAACAGCATGGGCGGGTATCTGGCCATGGAACTGCTGGAACAACATTGCGAGCTGTTTAATCGCGTGATCCTCATCTCTACCCACCCCTTTGCCGATAACCCTGATAAAATCATCCGGCGTCAACGCGAAGCAGAACTCATCAGAAAAGGGAAAGCAAAAACACTGTTTCAGGCATCTTCACAAGCATACACAGAGCCAATAAGAAGATCACTTGAAGTCATGTGGCAGACATGGAGCGAGGCAGCACTCATCAATGCCTTGGATGCGATGCAAACAAGAGAATCAAGAGTCGAAACGCTTGCAAACAGTACCATTCCGGTTCGTTTCATCATTGGAGATAACGATGTCAATATTGACGCATCGCGTTTGCAGGCGACCTTTGTCAACAACCCAAATATCGTTACAACAACCATAGCAGGACAAGACCATTGGATGTTACACCATTGGCATCCGAACTTTGCCACACGGCTGGCAAAAAGCATAATCGACTGACCAACTCAAATTGGTGAATTGATGAATGACTATTTCAATTTACTTTAAACTTTTTTACTTTTGCTCTGTAAACTTGAAATAACAATAATTGCTATGCAAGAAGAAATAGAATTGATACTCGACGATGCGAAAGAGCAAATGAACAAAACCATCGATCACCTGGATCGGGAATTGGGAATGATTCGTGCCGGTAAAGCCAATCCCAAAATGCTGGAAGGATTGCTGGTTGATTATTTTGGATCCATGACGCCACTTTCTCAAATATCCAATATCAACACGCCTGACCCACGAACCATTGCAATCAAACCATGGGAAAAAACAATGATTGGCCCCATTGAAAAAGCAATTATGGCTGCCAACTTAGGGATGAATCCCGACAATAATGGTGACATGATCCGTATTAATGTTCCACCACTGACAGAAGAACGTCGTCGGGATTTGGTGAAACAAGTTAAAAAAGAAGGCGAAGAAGCCCGCATCGGGATCCGCAGTGTGAGACGTGACGGCATTGCCGAACTCAAGAAACTTGAAAAGGACGGTGCTTCAGAAGATGTTGTCAAAGATGCTGAAGGGGTGATACAAAAGATTCATGACTCGTACATGAAAAAGATAGATGAGCTTTTAGAACGCAAAGAAAAGGATGTAATGACAGTTTAAGTCGTTTTTTTGGAACTATATAGCAATAAACCGTCTCAATGGAAAAATGAGGCGGTTTTTATTTGCTGTCGGAAGGCACATATTTATGGATGGTATATAACAGATCGTTATATCCGATGGGTTTAGAAATAAAATCATCACACCCGGCCATCAACGATTTTTCGCGCTCATCACTCAAGGCATAAGCTGTTTGTGCGATGACAGGCACGTTGCTCAGCAGTCGAATTTCCTGAGTGGCTGAATAACCATCGAGACGTGGCATTTTAATGTCCATCAAGATCAAATCGATGTTTTTAATCCGTCTGAAGATATCAACTGCCTCACGCCCGTCACGTGCCCAAATGAGGCTGGCATTGGAAAGCGAAAGTGCCACTTCTATGTATCGAAAGTTATCCTCTTCATCTTCGGCCACCAAGAAGGTTTTGCCGTGCCAATTATAGATCATCGGCATATCCATTCCTATATTTGCTTTTGGCACAGGCCGAGAAAGGCGGTGGTAAGGTAACGTGAAGTTGAATTTAGCGCCTTTAAGCGCTTGCGACTCTACCCAAATACTACCTCCCAAGAGTTCGACCAAATTTTGCGCGATGGACAGTCCAATTCCGGTACCGCCAAACAAACGATGATGATCTTGACTAAATTTAGAGAACCTCTTAAATACTTCTTGTTCTTTACCCATTGGAATTCCAATGCCGGTATCCTTGACGTAGAACAATAAGAACTGTTCGTCGTTGATGGTATAGCCAAACTCCACAAACCCCTTATCGGTAAATTTAACGGCATTGCCCAACAAGTGAAACAACACTTGGCGCAACCGGTATCCATCAGTAAGGATGGTAAGCTCCTCGGAACTGCCAGGTTTAAAATAGATGCGCAACCCCTCGCCTGACTTACGCCGGATTTCAACGTTATAGTGCTCGTAAAGATCGATAAGCATTTCGTTCAGTTTGCAAGGCGCTTGTTTTAGTTGAAGTTGTCCGCTATCCATCTTGGCCATATCGATGATATCATCCATCAATGTCATCAAGTTTCGGCCATTAAAATTAATCAAATCGATAAATTCTTTTTTCTCATTATCGTTGACACCGGGATGCATCAAAAGATTGGAAAACCCAAGGATGGCATTCATGGGCGTCCGAATTTCATGCGACATATTGGCCAAAAAAGCAGACTTGAGTGTTTCGCTTTCGGCTGCTTGCCGGCGTGCCACTATTAGTTCGGACTGTTTGTTGGCAAAAGATTGATTATAGAGGTTGCTTTTTTTAAAATGAAAACGAATGCCTTCCCAAACAGCAATCAGAGGGAAAGATGCACCCGCAAAGACCAAAGGAAACCACAACACAAAGTCTTTAAAGCGAGAGGTTCCATAAGCATCAAAAGGCACGGCAGTACGACTTTCCAACGTCTGCATCAAAAATGGTATTGCTAAAATGGAATAGGCTGCCAGCAATGACCCCAAAATCCCTCTCAGCCCATATAACAGAGTGGCAAATTGGGTGGTAAAGAACATAAAAACAAAAGCCACCATTAGCGACTCGAATTCGAGCAAAGCCAACATGCTCATGGCGAAGAGCAGCAGCAATACACTCACGCTACGGATGCGAAACGGGATTTGATGTAGGATTATCAATAGAATGGTGCCCAAATACCACGCTCCAACCTCAAAAGCTTGAGTGAACATGTCGCGGCTCAAAAAATGCAGAAGAAAATAAACCGTTACGATAAATCCGAGGGTCGAAAACACCAACGAAAAATAGGAGAACAAACGTTCTTGCCAATAGCTAATCGGATTGGTGAATGAAAAACAAGAACCAACATTTCTATGAACGTAGTTGGAGATAAATCGCCTCAATCTATTATGTGGCCGTTTACGCATGGGTTAGTAAAAATGAATCGATATTTTCAAAAATAGTAATAATTTTCAATCAATAGCGTTGATTGACCGATTTTTATCCAAACATCGATTTTTTTCTTAATTTACAACATGACATTGGTCATTCAAGTCATTTTTAAAGGCAGCCACGGCCTTCGGGGCAGTTCTTGCAGATGGGCAGCGAATATTTGTCATTCAGAACCTTATGCCGAAAATCAATAGCCATTTCATTTTTCCATATTGTCGCTAACGGTTGACGGGTTAAATTTCCAAAGGTGTAATCGCTGTTCTTATCGTAACAGCATGGCACTATATTACCATCCCATCCCAAGACGCAGGAGGACCATTGTCGCCAACAATGCTGATAAATGGTGCGCCGAAACTTCTTACCATCTTTGTACCGCTGCCAGCGTTGCTCCGTAGGCGGAGCTACTGACCCATCCCCAAATTCGTTAAACTGGGCTGTTTTGACAACGTATCGGTCAGCCCTCAGCCGAGGCGAGAAACTTTTCAAACGTACAACTTCGTGCTGGTTATGTGCAAAAACGATAAACTGCAAAGTAATCAACGGATAAACAGATTTTTGCCGTTTCTTTTCGTCAACAAGCAACCCCACCGAATCAATCAACCGATCAAGTCGCCCGCCAACCCGATATATTTCATAGGTCTCTTGGGTCAATCCATCCACCGAAAATATAATTTCTTTCAAGCCACCCGACACCATTTCTTCCGCATCTTTATTGCTAAAACGCTGACCGTTGGTAGAAACCAAAGTATAGATATTTTTTGCGGAGACATAAGAAATCATAGCCCCAAGAGACGGATTGAGAGTCGGTTCACCTTGAAAAAACAAATTGATATGCATCAGATGCAAGCTAAGTTCATCCATTGCGTTGGTAAATAACTTATAGCTCATCATTCCACCCGCCCGTGTCAACACAGCCGCACCGGTAGGACACTCAGGGCAATGCAGATTACAAAAACCGGCAGGCTCAACACTGAGGGCTAAAGGTTGGGCAAAAACCACCGGTTTACGTATTACTCTTGATAAAACATAGGAGGTAACAAGTTTGATAGAATTGATTAACCTACTGCATGTCAGAACGGTACAGAAAGCTTTAAATTGATAATATGCAAACAACGTCCGATTCATTCTCTCCAATTAAAAATATGTCACATGCTCTGAAGTAAAACTAAAAGATAACAGACAAATTTTAAGTTATATCGTGAAATTTCAAAATCAAAATTATACTTTTAAAAAAGAATAGAAATATTACGTTCGATTGTTTATATCTTTGCAAACTCTTTAAATAACACTATCAAAAACATGGTGCCTAAGCAGCAGAAACTACTGACACAAATAAACAGTCCGGAAGATGTTAAGAAACTTCCAGAAGACAAGTTAGTTTTGTTGTGTGATGAGCTACGCGAGTTTATAATAGACGCGCTTTCGTGCAATCCCGGTCATTTTGGCGCCAGTTTGGGAGTAATAGAACTCACAGTAGCCCTGCATTATGTATTAAAAACCCCATACGACAAATTAATTTGGGACGTGGGGCATCAGGCTTATGGCCACAAGATTCTAACCGGCAGGCGCGACGCCTTTCATACCAATCGCAAACAACATGGCATCAGTGGTTTCCCCAATATCTTTGAAAGTCAATACGATGCTTTTGGGGTTGGTCATTCCTCGACCTCGATATCAGCAGCCTTAGGCATGGCAACAGCCTACAAAATGAAGGGTGATCATAAACGACAAATAGTGGCCGTAATAGGCGATGGATCTATGACCGGAGGCATGGCCTTTGAAGCACTAAACAACATGGCCGCAACCAAAGCCGACATTTTAGTGGTTTTGAATGACAACAACATGGCCATTGACCCTGCAGTAGGCGGATTCAGCGAATATTTGGTGGATATTGCCACATCCTCCACCTATAATAGAATTAGAACCGAGATATCCCGCGCCTTGGAGCGTTTTCGGCCTAACGAACATCGCTCGCGCGATTTAATCACAAAAATAAACAACAGCCTAAAAAACTTACTGACAAAACAAAGCAACATTTTTGAAGGCCTCAACATTCGATATTTTGGTCCTGTTGATGGACATGACGTCGTGTATCTGTCAAGAATTCTTCGCGATTTGACTAAAATCCCGGGCCCCAAAATTTTACATGTCATCACCAAGAAAGGCAAAGGATTCAAACTCGCCGAAGAAAACCAGACGGAATGGCATGCCGTAGGCGCTAACTTTGACAAGGTAACCGGAGTCAAAACAGAACCCAAATCGCTCATCCCATCACCGCCCAAATTTCAGGATGTTTTTGGCCAAACAATTATTGAACTGGCAAAGGTAAACGACAAAATTTTGGGCATTACGCCTGCCATGCCAAGCGGATGCAGCCTAAACATGATGATGGAAAGCATGCCCGACAGGGTTTTTGATGTGGGGATTGCCGAGCAACATGCGGTTACCTTCTCAGCCGGGTTAGCCATAGCCGGCTATATGCCTTTCTGCAATATTTACTCCACCTTTATGCAACGCGCTTATGATCAGGTGATTCATGACGTGGCACTGCAAAAACTCAATGTCGTTTTTTGCCTCGACAGGGGAGGATTGGTTGGAGCCGATGGCGCCACGCACCATGGTGCTTACGACATGGCCTTTTTCAGATGCATCCCCAACATGATCATCAGCTCACCCATGGATGAGGCAGAACTGCGAAACCTCATGTACACTGCCCAGCTTCCCGATAAAGGTCCTTTTGTGATTCGGTATCCCCGTGGAAACGGATCTCTCGTTCATTGGCACACCCCATTGACCGAAATACCAGTAGGTACGGGTCGACAGATGAAAGAGGGTCAGGAATTGGCCTTTCTCACCATCGGCCCCATCGGCGTAAAGGTTCAACAAGTGATTGAAAAACTGATTCAACAAGGACACAATCCGGCTCTATTCGATATGAGGTTTCTAAAGCCTTTAGACACCAAACTGCTGCATCATGTTTTTCAAAATTTCAGTAAAATCATCACCGTTGAAGATGGATGCATTACTGGCGGGTTGGGTTCTGCTGCAATTGAGTTTATGTGCGACCACGGATACAATGCTAAAATAAAACGCTTGGGCATTCCTGACCGATTTATCGAACACGGCACTCAAACAGAATTGTACCATGAATGCGGATTTGATAAACAAGGAATTTACGACTCCGCCCTTAAACTTTTAGAATAAAGGGAGCGAGAATGGAAGGGAGTAGAATAGAATTTATGCTTGAAATCGTCTTCATTGATAACATTGAATTGAGCATCAAAAGTCAGTTTGATGTATCAACTTTGTTGGTGTAGATATTCATTTTTTGATACATTGTCTTTAGCTATCAATTGCTTTATGCAAATTTTCAAGGCCGCATTAAAAGGTGATCATCTGATAGAAAATCTAACAATTTATTTGCCATTCCATTTTTTCTTTAAGATTCAGTTGTTAAAATACGAAACAGAGATGATGTTTACTGATCTATGAATCTTACACTGGCTCTTTAAAACACCAACCAATGCAGCGGAGATGAGCCAAATCATTTGCGCCAAAGACTACACGACAACTAAAGGTAGGCTTCACTATTTCATCTGTTACAAATCCGCAGTTTTTTCAAAAAAGAAAAAGCTCCTGTAACAATCCGTTTATACAATTCGTCTGACTAATAAAATACAAAATATGAACGCGAAACTGATTGCCCTGTTTGTTGTCTTCACCTCTATACAGATAACATGGGCACAAGAGGAGAACCAACCGGAAAAGAGAAAAATTGTTTCCATTGAAGAAAAGGACAATATCACCAAGGTAAACATTCCGGGCATATCTGTAGAAGTAAATGAAGGCAACGATACGATAGTGAAGGTTTCCATGGGCCAAAAGCGATACCAAGTAATTGAAACAGACGGTAAAACATACCTGTCAGAAGAACGTCTGCCCCAAAAGCGGTTTAAAGGACACTATTCGAGTATCACATTGGGATTTAATTGGCTCGTTGATCCCGACTTTAAATCATCCTTTTCGTCGGAGGCTGATTTCATGGAATTGAGTGTCGGAAAATCGATGAGCTTCGGCATCAATCCTCTTCAATACAGCATCGGACTTCAGAAAGACAAAAATACCATCGGGTTGGTGCTGGGAGCAGGATGGACTGTTCACAATTACCGATTCGACCATAACTTCCGCATCATTAAAGATGCCAATGGCCAAACAAGCGGTCTTCTGCACGAAAGGGAGCTGTCCAAGAATAAGCTCACCATTTCCTATATCAACATCCCGTTAATGTTGGAGTTTCAAGTGCCACTAAAGCAGAATGAGGACAGACTGATATTTGACATCGGCGGCTACTGCGGATTTAAAATCGGATCGCACACCAAGATGGTGGATGCCAAAAACAACAATAAAGAGAAGAAACGGCCGGATATCAACATCAATCCCTTACAATATGGAACCATCATCCAGGCGGGCTACAAGCGAACCTGTTTGTTTGCAACCTATAACTTCTCCACATTATTTGAAAAAAACAAAGGCCCTGAACTATATCCTATTCAAGTAGGACTGTCGGTCGGTATCTTATAAAATCAACCATCATGAAAGCAATATACATTTTAATCTCATTATTCGTATTGATTCCAAGCGCATGGGCCGATCAATCCACAAAGAGAGATAACGATAATCACCTGATTCTGAACATCGACTCGTTACGCAATCAATACGAACGAATATGGCAATTAACGCCAAGCACCTACCGGGTGATGAAAAATGGAAAAATCGGCGTGGCGGATAGTACGGGTGCCATAATCATTCCGGTGGAATTTAACCAGATATGGGATATGGACAACAACCTCAATATAAAGGTTCTCTACAATGGGAAAATGGGTCTATACAATCTGAGCGGCCGAATCATCATCAACCCTGATTATGATAATATTTGGCCGTTTATGAATGGGAAAGCCAAGGTCATAAAAAATGGAAAAATCGGATATTTCAGCCAAGAGGGAAAAATAATAATCCCTTGCGAATACCAGCAAATTTGGGA
Source organism: Breznakibacter sp. (assembly GCA_018054835.1). Taxonomy (GTDB): domain Bacteria; phylum Bacteroidota; class Bacteroidia; order Bacteroidales; family Marinilabiliaceae; genus JAGPIS01. Next base: position 19,772 of record JAGPIS010000013.1, read on the forward strand.
TTTCGAAAATGGCCGGGCAAAGGTACTCAAAGAAGGACTGATGGGATATATCAACGAAGAGGGATTGGAGGTGATACCAACCATTTATCAACAAATATGGAATTTCAGCAATGGAAAAGCTCGCGTAATTAAAAATGGGAGAATAGGTTACATCAACGAAGCAGGCATTGAGGTCATCCCTCCAATATATTCCCAAATATGGGAATTCGAAGGAGACCGGGCAAAAGCGATTCTCGATGGAAAAATCATTTGGATTGACACCAATGGACAACCAACCACAGAGCCAATCAACAATGACGAGTCAACGGAAGACTATGCCTTAGCTACATCAGAAGCCATAGAGATGAGCCAAGAAGAACAAACGCAAACCGAAGAAAAGATCTTCAATAATCGCATTGAAATAATAAAAAACAGGATATCGACAAATTTAAATATCCACACTCAAAAGAAGCAGAAGAAAGAGCGCTTTAAAGGCCACTATTTCGGTGTGGACATTGGATACAACAGCTTTGTTACATCGGGGTTAAATTTTGAAATGCCGGAAGAGTACCAATTTCTTGATTTAAACAATGGCAAATCCGTGGCGGTGGCTATTAATTTGCTTCAATTTAACATAGGCCTCAACAAGAAAAAAAATATGGGTTTTGTTACCGGACTTGGAATAGAATACAACAACTACCGTTTTGACTCACAATATATTCTGACAAAGGACGCATTCGGCAAACTAAGCTATTATACCAGCGATAGAGATGTAAAAAAGAACAAACTCACTTCCACATTCTTAAACATTCCATTACTCTATGAATATCAGCTCGACATCGCCTCAACAGGTGACCACGCCTATTTTTCGGCAGGTCCAATCCTTGGAATTAGACTTAAATCGCACACCAAAGTGAAGTATTACAACAGTAGCAGTAAAGATGAGAAAAAAAGCGATTTTTGCCTTAATGATTTCCGTTACGGAATAATGGCCCGTGTAGGATATAAAGCAATCAATCTGACCGCTTCATATTATCTGTCGCCACTTTTCTATACAGACAAAGGTCCCGAGTTATATCCAGTTTCATTTTCAATAGGGATAAACCTTAATATTTAGGACTTGCTGAAAATGTCAACAAACCCCATCCATTTCAATAATTTGTCCTCGAGGCGAGCGGGCTTTTACTCCTGACTTGTCCCTTTTAGTGCGGTGACATTAGTTTTGCGATAAGGTCACTCATTCTTTGAGTTGGCTGTGCTCTTATGGTTACTATTTTTTGAGTGATGTGATTCAACACTTCCCCATCAACTACCTTTTTTGATTCGTCGATGAATTTCCGAATCGAAACCCCTGTCTTTAGTTCGATATGCTTGGATATGGCCAATGCCATAAAACACACCAGTATGTGCAGTTTAATGGGTTGTTCTTTAAAATGAAATATCGGTCGTGTTTGTAGGTCGTTTTTTGATATCCTGAAGGCTTGCTCTATCTTATAAAGTTCGTGGTACCGCTCTATTATAGTTTTGTCATCGGCCACCGATGTGTCCAAGTTGGTATAGTATCCTTTAATTCCCAATAGTTTCTGTGTTTTTTCGATCAGGGCTTCGTTAAGTTCTATTCCTTGGTCTTTTGTTTGAGTAAATTTTACTTTCTTACTTTTTGATGGTTTGGCAATTACCTGTTTTGCCTTTTCTATTTGCTTCTCCATTTCGTATTTGTCCTTGCGGTACCTTATCGATGAATAGCTGCAAACCAGATAACCGTTACCTGTTTTTATCCGTATGCTTTTGCC
>JAGPIS010000111.1 GCA_018054835.1 Breznakibacter sp.
CAGATTACCTTAGCCAAAATTAAAGGATGACGGCATATTGGAGTATAAAATAGACATCAGAAAAATGCCCATCAATTCAAGACCTAACAGAAAAAAACTGTTAGGTCTTTTTTATTCAAACCCTTCACCAGCAAGAAGGAATTGGTGGCAGTATGATTATTGACAATGACCTAGAAAAGTGATAAATTTCCTTATCAGAATAAAAATCCAAATTATGAAAAGTTCAATTATCATCGTCATGTTAACCATCCTGCTGGCACCGGCAAGGATAACAGCCCAAAGCCTGCTGGAAAGGGCAGCCAAGAAGACCCAACAAAAGTTGGAACAAAAAGCAGAGCAAAAGGCGGAGGAGAAAGTAGATAAGGAAACAGACCGACAGCTCGATAAACTCGACAAGCCAAAACCACCCCAGGATTCGGCAGTTTCGGAATCAAAAAATGCATTGGAACGGCTCACCCGCATTAAAACTTCTAAAGAGCCGGTGAAATACAGCGACATCTACCGGTTTAGCCAATCCATCACCATGGAAATGAACGCCTACAACAAAAAGGAGGAGTTGAAATACGCCAATAAAATGACCGTTTATTTTACCCCTACCGAAACCAATTTTGGCTACCAAATGAGCAATGTCAGTCAGGAGGATGAGCAGATGAAAGGTTTTTCGTGGTTTGTGATCGACACCCAAAACAACACCATGCTGATGTTGGGGGAAAGTGAAGGCACCAAAAATGGCATGGCTACCTCCATACGCGCATCAGAAAAAACCATGCAGGAACAGCCTGATGAAGGGAAAAACATCAATTTCACAAAAACCGGCAGAACCAAAAACATATTGGGCTACACCTGCCACGAATTTGTGGGCTACGAAGACAATACAAAGATGGTCTATTGGATGACTAACGACATCAATTGGCAGAGCAGCGGATTTATGAACAGTTCGCAAAAAAAGAGGGGGAAAACGCAAATAAACTACCCCGAAGGAATGATGCTGGAAGGCGACATCATTAGCGGGAACGAAGAGCGGATACATTATCTGGTGACGGAAATCAACCCAAAAGCTTCGATAACCATCAACACAGGGGATTACCAAATCACCAACCTAGGTTCCATCACATTTTAAATGCAAAAGGCTTCCCTGAGGAAGCCTTCTTTATTTCTTAGCGTCGTGGACGACGTTCACGTTCTTTTCCTCGTGGATAGCCCCCGCGATCGGAACCACGGTCGGAACCACGGTCACTTCTACGGCCTTTATCCCCATAACTACGTTCGCGACCGAAACTGCGTTCGGATGATCCGCCACCTGTTTTTGCACTGGCCGGCTCCACAATGAGCTTATACCCATTGATCACCTGCTTATCGAGAGCTTTAACCACTTCCTGCTCGAATGCACTGTCAACCTCAAAGAAAGAGAAATTTTTCAAGATCTCAATTTGACCGATGCGAACCTGCATACCACGGGTATTGCTGTTAACCAACGAGATGATATCAACTGCACTGAGGCGGTCGGTTTTACCCAAGTTGATGAACAAGCGGGAGAAATTACCGCGTGCACGAGCTTCACCCTTTTCGCCTTTTTCGCGGGTCTGACGATAGATGTTGATGTCGGGTGCATCCTTATAGTACTCGTTGAAGAGTTCAAATTCAGCAGCCACAATCTTACCGATCAGCTCTTCGCGGCTGAAGCCAGCCAATTTCTCGATGATGGTGGGCAAGAATTGGCTAACAGTCCCTTCGGTAACCTCTTGGTTCTGCAACTTGTCGATAAAATGAAGCAATTTGATTTCACAAATCTCTTCAGCCTTGGGAACAAATTTTTGTTCAAATTTCTTACCTGATACACGTTCGATGTCCTTGATCCGGTTAACTTCACGTGCATGCACAATAGTGGCACTAATTCCGCTCTTACCAGCCCGGCCGGTACGTCCACTGCGGTGGATATAAATCTCCACATCGTCGGGCAGGTTGTAGTTGATCACATGCGTCAGGTCATTCACATCAATACCGCGGGCAGCCACATCGGTTGCCACAAGCAGTTGCAGATGTTTCACACGGAAACGTTGCATCACCATATCGCGTTGCGACTGTGAAAGGTCACCATGAAGCGCGTCGGCATTATAGCCATCGGCCATCAGCTTGTCGGCCACCTCTTTGGTTTCCTGACGTGTACGGCAAAAAACGATACCATAAACATCGGGCGTGATGTCCACAATACGCTTCAGCGCCATATAGCGATCCGAAGCATGAACCATATAGTAGTGGTGCAACACATTGTCGGCACCTTGGTTTGTTTTACCAATTTTGATTTCCACGGGGTGCTTCATATAGTGCTTAGCTATATTGGAAATCACAGGAGGCATGGTGGCCGAAAAAAGAAGCGTCTGACGTTCGGCAGGCGTTTGAGCCAGAATGGTTTCCAAATCCTCTTTGAAACCCATGTTCAACATCTCATCGGCCTCATCAAGCACCAACCATTTGATGTTTTGAATCTTCAAAATATCTTTGCGCAACAGGTCATTGACCCGTCCTGGCGTACCCACCACAATATGGGTGCCATTGCGCAAGGCCCTGATTTGGGTGCGGATGTCGCTACCACCATAAACAGGGGTGATGACCAAGCCACGTTTGTACTTGGCAAAGGCAGTCATCTCCTTGGTGATTTGAAGACAAAGTTCGCGGGTGGGGCATAAAACCAAAGCTTGGATATTCCTACTGGAAACATCGGTCAATTGAATGACAGGCAGGCCAAAAGCACCTGTTTTACCGGTTCCTGTTTGCGCCAACGATACGACGTCGTGCCCATTGTTCAAAATTTCGGGGATGGCTTTTTCTTGAACTGGTGTGGGGTTTACAAAACCCAGTTCATCAATGGCTTTCAGGATGTCCTCTGAAAGTCCGATTTCTTTAAATGATTGCATAATACGTTTTTATCCACTTCGCTGCACGCCCCATGTCTCCGAATTAAACGAATTAATGCTACCTAGGAAAACCGGAAGGTGACTGAGTGGTTTGTTAAAAGAGCTGCAAAGATAGTGTCTATTTTTTTTATTCGGGCCAATTTGGTAGTTAAATAAACACAAAAAAAGAGGTTGAGAACCCCAACCTCTTTCTTAATTATAACTGTATTAGATCAATAGGCAAACAAAGGGAAGCCATGCATCATATCATAAACCTGTTTTTTAACCGCTTCGGCCACTTCCACCGAATCGGGATTAGACAGCACTTGGTCGATCAGATCGACGATGGGCGCCATGTGTTCCTCCTTCAAACCACGTGAGGTCAATGCAGGTGTACCAACCCGAATACCTGAGGTGGTGAAGGGTGAGCGGCTGTCGTAGGGCACCATGTTTTTATTGATGGTAATGTCGGCTCGCACCAGGGCGTTTTCGGCCACCTTACCAGTAAGTTCAGGAAACTTGGTGCGCAAGTCGATCAACATCAAATGGTTGTCGGTACCGCCCGACACAATTTTATACCCTTTGGCCAGGAAATGGGCGGCCATGGCTTGGGCATTTTTAATCACCTGCTGTTGGTATTCTTTATATTCGGGTTGCAACGCCTCGTGGAAAGCAACCGCTTTGGCAGCAATCACATGTTCCAGCGGCCCACCCTGAATACCTGGGAATACCGAAGAATCGAGCAACGAGGACATTTTACGAATTTCACCTTTCTTGGTGGTTTTACCCCATGGATTGTCAAAATCCTTTCCAATCAAGATGATACCACCACGTGGTCCGCGCAAAGTTTTATGGGTTGTGGAAGTCACCACATGGGCATATTCGCAGGGGTTTTTCAACAATCCGGCAGCAATCAACCCGGCGGTGTGCGCCATGTCAATCATCAGGATGGCACCAACTTTATCGGCAATGGCACGCATGCGGGCATAATCCCAATCGCGCGAATAGGCCGATGCGCCACCAATAATCAACTTGGGTTTATGCTCCAGCGCCAATTGTTCCATCTGGTCGTAATCGACCAAGCCTGAATCCTCTTTCACCGTATAGGCGATGGGCTGGTACAACAATCCGGAGCTGTTTACAGGAGAACCATGCGAGAGGTGACCACCGTGCGAAAGGTCCAATCCCAGGAACTTGTCGCCAGGCTCCAGAATGGTCATCATCACGGCCATATTGGCTTGAGCACCGCTATGGGGCTGAACATTGGCCCATTCGGCATTATACAATTTCTTCAAGCGGTCGATGGCCAGGTTTTCGCTCTGATCCACAATCTGGCAACCCCCATAATAACGGGCGCCGGGAAGGCCTTCGGCATACTTATTGGTCATCACGGAGCCCATGGCTGCCATCACCTGCTCGCTCACAAAATTTTCGGAAGCAATCAGCTCAATACCATGAAGCTGGCGCTGTTTTTCTTTTTCAATTAGTTCAAAGATTTGATTGTCTCTGTTCATGTGCATAATATTTAAGGATCCTGCTCAAAAAGCAAATTATTAATTTCAAAATCACATCGGGCCATTTCCATTGAATGAGCCTCAACAAAAGTAATGTTTCAATTGGATCAAAAGAGTGATTTAACACAACTTTTTAGCCAGACATTACTCATAGGAGAAATGCATCAAAACCCGGCGGTAAACCGAAAAAATCTTCGATTTGGAGACAAACCCAACATATTTCCGTTTATTGAGCACCGGAAGATTCCAGGCACCGCTGGATTCAAACTTCTGCATCACCACCTCCATATTGTCATCCATTTGAATGTAGGCGGGCGGCATGGTCATGATATCGCTTACCTTAACCTCGGAATATTTTTCGCTGTCGAACATGATGCCGCGGATATCCTCGAGCAAAACGATGCCCAACAACTCCTGTCCCTCGTTAAGAACCGGGAATATGTTGCGTTTGGACTTGGAGACCACCTGCACCAACTGCCCCAAGGTGGTATTGGGGGTAACCGAATGAAAATCGGTTTCCACAACCCTATCGAGCCGCATCAAAGTCAGCACCGCCTTGTCCTTTTCATGGGTGATCAACTCGCCCTTGTCGGCCAACCGTTTGGTATATATAGAGTAAGGTTCAAAATAATAGATGGTCAAATAAGCTATGGTGGAAGTGATCATCAATGGAATAAAAAGTTGGTAGCCGTTGGTGATTTCAGCAATCAAGAATATGGCCGTCAGCGGGGCATGCATCACCCCCGACATGACGCCGGCCATGCCCACCAGAGTAAAATTGACTTCGGGAATCATGTGCAATCCCAGCATATTGTTTAGGCGGGCAAAGAAAAAGCCAGCCACACCGCCAAGGAACAAACTGGGCGCAAAGGTTCCACCAACCCCACCGGCACCATTGGTGGCGCCTGTGGCAAAAAATTTAAAGGCAATAATCAAACCCAAAAACAGCAGCAGAATCCAAGAGCTTGAGCCAAAATCTTGGAATAGCGTATTCTGAATTATTTCATGTTCCTGACCCATCAATAGGCTGGTGATGGTCGAATAACCTTCCCCATAGAGCGGGGGAAACAAAAAGATAAGCCCACCCAATAGGAAACCACCAATGAGCCAACGTGTATAAGGATTTGTGATATGGCTGAATTTTTTTTCAACACCCACCAGCCCCCGCGTAAAATAAAGGGAGATAAATCCGGTAAAAATACCCAAAAGGAGATAGTGCGGTATGTTGGACATATTAAAGGGCATCTCCATCACAAAATTGAACTCCACATCCTTGCCTAGAAAAAAGAAGGATACCGATGCGGCCGTAACAGCAGATATTAGCAAAGGGATGATGGAGGCCAGCGTCAGGTTGAGCATAAGCACCTCCAACGCAAATACCAACCCCGCAATGGGGGCTTTAAAAACGCCGGCAATACCACCAGCCGCACCACAGGCCATCAATAAGGTGAGCGTCTTGTAATCCATCTTGAAGAAGCGTCCCAGATTGGAACCCAAGGAGGCCCCTGTCAGTACAATGGGCGCCTCGGCACCCACCGATCCCCCAAACCCAATGGTGAATGAACTGGCTATAATGGAAGAGTAACTGTTGTGACGTTTGAGCCTTCCCCCATTCTTAGATATGGAATACAAGATCTTGGTGATGCCATGCGCCAAACTCTCCTTGACGAAGAACTTGACATAGAGGAGAGTGATCAGGATCCCGATCATGGGGTAGGCTAGGTAGAGGATGTTGAAATTAAACGATTCAAAATGCCCCACAAGCACAACCTTGACCCAATGGATCGTATTTTTTAAAATAACAGCAGCAAATCCGCTCAATAGCCCCACAAGAAAACTGAGAATCACCACGAAATTCCGTTGGCTGATGTTCCG
>JAGPIS010000014.1 GCA_018054835.1 Breznakibacter sp.
CCCCTAAGGAGTTGGGCAACCCGGTCATCTGGGAGCCATAAACAGTCAAATCGAGTAGTTTTGCCATATCGCCCAACCTTTCGGAGAATCCTTTGAACGGGGTATTGATCAAGGCTATGCCCGTCAATTCTAGATCATAAAAACCACTGGGAAGTGTTTCAATAGGGACATCCATCAGAGTGATCCCTTTCAGGTTTTTCAATCCGGAAATGGCATCGGGGAATGAGGTGATGGGAGAATTCTGGATGACCAATTGCTCAAGTTTGAGCTTGAAAAACGACTCAGGAAACTCCTTGATTTTGGCATTATAGATATTTAACTCCAACAAGCTGGTCAGCTGGTGTATGTTCTCAGGCAAGTGCTCGATTTGCGTGTCGGAAAAAGTAAGGGTTTGCAATGACGCAATAGAGGTGATGGACTCAGAGAGCCTTTTCATGGGCGCAAATCGTTCATCGAAAGTAATGGATTCGATCACCACACTGCCATCGTAAAAGGTCAGTCCTTCCCATTCATCGATGGGATCGCTATCGCTCCAAGGCCATAATGATTTATCGGGACCAAAAGTTTCGTAGCAAATGCCCAACAAGACGTTTTTAATGGGTTCGTTGGAGAGAGTGACATGCACGTCCACAGGAAATTCAACTTGAGTTGTTTCGGAACGGGACACATCAAAACTTATTTCCTCGCTCAATTCTGCTTCGAACAGAAAGGCTCCATCGGCACTAAAAGCAGTATAGGCCACCAAATCATAACGCCCTGGCAAAACCATCAGTTTTTCGGAGACCATTACAGAATCGACCGCACGAAAAACCACACTGGGAAGCGTGATTAGTTCTCCATCGACCGTCACCTTGAACTTAGCAGAATGGATTTCATTCAAACTCTCCACAGTCCAAGTGTGACGAGCTTTAATTTTAAAAGACAATCCCCCTTGGGAGTCCATTATTTGGGTATCGTCGTCGGAACAAGCCACGTTGGAAAACAAAGTAACCAGTAGCAAAAACCGGACAACAACAATTCTATTAATAAATTTCATATTCATGCACTTAAAATTTCATTCATTCCCATAACTCACAGTGATACGAAAACTAGTTGGAACAGCGCTCCAATATTATTTCCGCATTATCGAATTTACAAACCCTTCCGGCTGAGTCTTTACCTTCCTGCTGGGCAATGAAGGTATAGGGCAGCATGTCGCAAAGATTGGGATGGTAGAGAATCCAGTCGGGAATAATTCCTGTCAAACGGTTCAAATTGAGACTCAACTTTTTCAAGTTGGTCATTCCAGATACGCTTTCCGGAATGGAGCCCTCAAAATAGTTGTAACCAAGATGAAGTTCCTCCAATTGGGTCAATTCAAAAACTGAAGCAGGAATCGGGCCTCCCAAACCAATATTGGGAATAACATTATTGCTTAAGTCCAAAATACCATCGCGACGACGGTTGCTGGACAAATTAAACACGCGCAGCGATTTGATCTCCTTGATTTGATCAACCGGAACCTCCAGAAAACTATTGGAGCTCAAATCCAGCGTATGCAACTTGGTCAACTCCTTGAGGTTACCGGGCAAACTACTGATACCATAAGCATAAAGCTTAAGCACCTCCAGCTTGGTGCAGTGCGTGATATAATCATTCAACTCGATTGCCTTGCGACCCGAATTCACATTGGACATTAAGCTAAGCTCCCTCAACTCGGTAAGGTATTGTATCTCGAATGGCAAAGGATATTTGGTGTCGAACAGTGCGATTTCAAGTTTCACCACCCGATCGTTTTCGATGGTTACCTCTTCCCATAAATCCATCACTTTTGTTGCATCAATTTGTTTCCATGCATTAAGGCTTCGGGCAATTGCCAATACAGCCAGGCTGTCTCCGGCACGGGATGGTTCAATCACCTCGGCCTTTTCCTGGCTCACATGAATCTCAACCGGCGAAACCGTTTGATCATCGCTCTTCAGAAATACAATGGTTGTGCGGTCGATGGTTGGAACAGAATAGACATCGTAGTAAAATCGAAAGCTTCGTTTTTGTGGAGCTGCCGATTTGTTACCCTTGGTCGTTTCCTTACACGTAAGCCAATAGTCTTTCACACGATCATAATCAACAGAAAAAGGCACATTCGACAGAACTTCCACATCGAAGAACATTTGGGAAAGATCGCTTTTGCGCGAAGGGAGGAAAAACTGAGTGGCAGAAGCTTCCATCTGTTTTTTATGACCCATCTGCCGTATCCCAACTGTTGCTTTAGAACCTTGGGAGTTGATTTGAATCGAACCGGTTCGAAAATCATGCGAGTAGCTGTCGAAAGCCCTGACTACCACCTTGGTCACTCCCCGGCCGGTTGCAGGACTAATCTGCAACCAATCGGCATCCGATTCAGATACCCAAGCATCAGCCGATTGAATCACAATGGTGTCGAGACCACCATGGGGGCCAAAATCAATGGCCACATTGCTCACTTCAAGAATTGGGAGAGCGTTGTCGTGCCCATTATCGTTGCAGGAATACAATCCCAAGCCGCCCATGGCCAGCAGGGCAACAAAATAATGATATATTCTTTTTTTCATTTTCATATTCTCCTTGGGGGAACAGAGATCGAAAAAACCATTCCCCTCTTCTTTTTTAATCAATCCAATACACTACAACCCAATAGATTCTGTTCCGGATCGCTCACCAAAACGAAAGTCCCATTGATAAAACGCTCACACATTTCACTCACATCAAGAATCAAACGGGGATTATTTGACACATCGGCAAAATTCAGGTAATAGGGCAATTTCTCGATCCGCCTCAAATCATTACCAGCCAAATCCAACACTCTCAACGAATAGCATTTGCTATACACCTCGGGCAGGCTCTTCAAAATCCTGTTACCATTGGCATCCCGCTGGTAACCGATGAGCAGGGAAGTCAATGACCGAAGGCCGAACAGATTCCCAGGAATTTCGCTCAAGCGATTCCCGGCCAGAGACAACCCTTCGAGTCGGATAAAATTTTCGATATGGAAAAATTCAGGCACTTGGGTTAATTCATTGCTGGATAGTTCCAGTGCCCGTAAATCCTTCATCGAAACAATACCCTCATGAATGGTGTGAATTTGATTTTTTGACAAATTAAGACTCAACACCTTTGAATTGGCGAGACCGCGAGAGAATTCAGTCAACCGGTTGAAGCTCAAATCCACCTCTTCGGCATAAAAGCCCTTGAACTCATCAGGTATTTGTGAAATTAAATTATTGCTGAAGTCAACCTTAAGCATGGCATACCGCCCATTGGCATCAAAAACCAAAGGAAGCCTGGAGAGTTTATTAAAAGAGAAATTGATCTCTTCAATATCATCCAGGATGCAAAGATCATCGGGCAAGGAGGTGATCTTGTTGATGTCACCATAGAGCATCACAGGACTAACATTTGGCATGGAAGGGAAAGAGGTGAGCAAGTTATAGCTCACATCCAACAAACCCAACTGGCGCAGCTCATTCATTTCAGGAGGCAATTTGGTGAGCCTGTTATGATCAAGATACAACAGTTGCAGTGTTTTGCCGGCCGGCCCGTTGGCCATGGCCTTCAATCCATCCCATGCCATCTCATCGGTCAAGTTGGTCAATGCCAAGCTCAATGATATCAAGCTGGGCATATTGGCAATTCCCGTTGGAAATTTGGTCAAATTCAGGTTGAATACTTCCAAGTCGGTCAATGACTCCAGATTGCCGATGGACTCAGGCAGTTCGGTCACCAGATTGTTGGCAATAAACAGTGCCGACAATTTGGTGAGTTTACCAATGGACTCGGGAATGGCGGTGATGCGATTGGTCAGTTTGGTGGGCGCGGTAATGTCCCCATTCCATTCGCTGGATACTGAATCAAAACTTGGACGACGCTTCATCTGGCGGATTTGTGACAGAGAGGCCCCCCTGCTTAAATCAACATATTGAAGGTCGGAATGGGAACCGATCCACAACGCCTCAAGCTCGGAAAGATCGCCAATCTCTTCAGCCAAAGGGCCGGAAGGATTGAATCCACCAATATTAAGTCCCTTCACCCGGCCATTGCTGTGCAATACCACGCCGGGCTGGTTACCCCATTCATCCACTGGCTTGTCAAAATTCCAATTATCACCCAAAACATGCACATTCGAAATGACCCATGACCATTTTTCGCCGTCCATCTTGTCCCAAATTGCCTTGAGCACATAATAGTCTTCAATGGCAGCAGTGCGGGCCAATATCACATCAATGGTGGAGAGGGTATGCTTGGCCTCGGAAACCGAGAGCGGATATTTTTGGTTGGTTTGTTCGTGAACCAAAGTAGTGCCTGACTGATCAAAAAGGGTGAAGTATTCGATGCGGTAATCGTTGGCTTGAATATGAAGGGTGGTGTCGGTTTCAAACAGATTGGTCTTGCTGTTTCTCTTTAAAGGAAGATTTTTAAAGAATACAACCTCCCCTTTTGTGCTTCGCAATTTGACATCCATTCTACGGATAAATTCGTAACGCTCCAATTGCTCCTGAGCTGATTTTTGAAGCAAGGTTCTATCCTTGTCGATCACAAAGGATATGGTGCCTCGCAACACACTGTTTAAAACAATTTGATGCTCGTTAACGATTCCTTTCCTTACTAGAACCTGATTGCCCGTTTCTGGGCTATAACTTTGAAGTTCATTACCATTGGCATCAAAAACACGGTACGATTTAAGCACGTATTCGCCAGCCAGGAGCTCAATCTTCTCACTGGTCAAATAACGGTCGTTACCATATAACTCCACCACCTGTTTCACGTCGCGGTTATGGTAAACCAACGTAAACTCAAGAACCTTGGCATCGTCCAATTGATCCAAAGCACCACTCTTGTTCAAATCTTTCGTCACAAAGAACTGAAGGTAACCAAAAGCCTCCTTTGTGATTTCATCTTTATCGTTGTCGGAACATGAAGCAACCAGACCCGATACCAAAGCCAGTGCCCATATAGCCAACCACTTGCGAAAAATCATTTTCATTATATTCTTTTTTATTTTGACACCACAGCATTGAAACCTGGTGTACCACTCAATTATTATCCTAACATGAAAAACCAAAAAATCGAAATTTCAATACCGGGAGTGTCCATCCCGGCATTGAATTGAAATATCAATTGGCCTTCTGCGATACGGAATACTCGTTATAATATCCAAGATCGCCATATTCATCTTTGAATTTTACCGGGATCAAGGTACTTCGAGCTTCTCCTGTTTGGTTGGGCTTTACTTCAATAATGAATTCACCATAAGTAGCACCCTCGGAAACCGTCACCCAATCAACCGTGCTGGAAAACTCCACCGATTCGAACATATGCTCGCTGATATTCACCTTTTGATTGGTTCCGGAAGCTGCGACTTGCTCCATCGACTCCGGTGTAAAGGTGATCACAAGAGGCTTGGGGGCTTGAAAAACAGTAATGGGTTGATACAACTCCGCATTTGTACTACTTTCAATTCCAAAGAAAGCACTTCGTGCTTCAAATCCTTCATTATCCAGGGCTTTGATGGTCACGGTAGAATTAAAAATACCATTCACCTGCGATTCACTCACCTCTGCACTTAGCCAATAAAAGGCATCCAAACCGTAAAACTGCCATTTCTCAGTTGAAACCACATGGAAGGTTTTTTGAATCGGAGTTTCTTCGGTTCCAGTAAAATCAAATTCGATTTCACCCTGAAAAAGATCTTTGATCCTCAATAGATCATGGGCACCCAGTTGAATGACCCGGATCGATGTAGAATAATCGCTGCCTTTATCATTCAATACCAGTTCAAAAACCTGCTCCGAAGTTGTCTCTTCATTCTCTTGAAAAATAAATTCAAGGATCTTGCTATCCTCCGCGATACCGGGTTTGACGACCAAATCCAACCAGGCTGGGAACTTGCTGTCGTCGTACACCCAATCGATATTTGACGATACAGTTAGAATTTCCCTCCTTTGGTTTTCAACACTCTCCCTCACCTCATCCTTATCAAAGGCGATAAAGCGTTGGGTTGCCGACTGCAAAACAGGAATCTTTTGAGAAATGGATTGACCGTTCAACTCCACCTCAATCATAATGTCTGATTTGCGCTGCTCAAACGTAGGATTAACCCCCACTGTAAGGGCAATTTTTTGGTTGCCACCAGCAACGCCTTCTTTATTAGAAAACTCAATCCATACAGGACCATTGAGTGTCCAGGCGCCATTGGTGGAAAACTCCAGATAACTGACGCCTCCATCCCGGTCTATCTTCAATTCATCTGCTTCAATTTCCAAGTGAGGGATTTCAACCTTCTTGTCATCATCGGAGCAAGCAACGGTTGCTAGAATCAAACCAAAGAACAGAACAGAGACCAAATTTCTTAAAGAGATGTTAGATTTTTTGTTTTTCATTTTTCACTTTTTTATTATTTGAGTGATTATTTCGGAGTAATGGCTTGGATCTGAAATGGCAACTGAACGCGTTGACGCGCAGCAGGATCCACATCCAAATAGTAGGTAAACACACCAAAGGAACCGATCCTGGGAACATACATCATCAAGTTCAGGACAATCCTTTGGCGGCACGAGTCGAAATAGGAAGGATTGTCGGGCAACGAAGAGCAATAAACCTTGCCATAACGTCCATCGACAAAAGCAACCTGATCGGGCACATGCACTTTAGGTTTTAGGGGATCGGATGGATCAAAGAATAGTTTAACATCGTAGGTTTCAAAAAACATATCCTTGATCAAAACACTATTTTCATCCACTCTTTCGGAGATCACAGGAAGCTGTATCCAATCACCCGATGTAAAGGGGAAGGTGGCCATTAAACTCATGTTGCCGGTAAAAGCCTCCACATCGAAACCACAATCCTTAACCAATTGAACCCGGGCACTTTTGCCATAAAGTGGTGATAAGGGCAGATCGTTGGAGACAAGTTGGAACTGAATCCAAAGGGAATCTCCTTGGCCAACGCTATCAAAAAAACCTTTGATTTTAAAGCTGCCCACATTTGACCCTTTACCAATGCGGATATAGTTGGATATCATTTGGTAATGCTCTCCACGCTTGGCTGAGGAGAGCTTTTCATTGACTTCGATGCCGAAAAACTGATCCTCAGCAACCGGTTGGGAGGTCACCACAAAAATTTCATACTCCTGGTGGACACTATTGGCCACTGGAAACACACACACCGAATCGGCAAATTGAACAAACTGAGGCCCCTGATAAACTTTTTCGTCGGCCTCACAGGCCAGCAACAACCAGGATGCCAACCAAACAAGGGGTATATAAACTATTTTTCTCATCATCATTATCGCTTTCCGTTACTTGGATTCACCTGTATTCCTGGCACTGCATCAATTTCATGTTGAGGGATCGGCCATGTGAACTGAACATGATCGGCAGGAATATCCAACTCATTGAAATGGTCGTTGGTTTGAGCCTGAACTTCTCGTTTAAACCCTTCGTGCCATCGCTTGAGGTCGGCCAAACGATGGCCTTCCATATAGAGTTCGCGGGTACGTTCCTTTTTAATCTGCTCGAAAAGTTGGTTACCACCAAACGATTGTCCACCAAAACCTTGGATGCGTTTTTTACGCAGAGCATTCAAATCGTCGTTGGCCTTTCCTTCGTTACCCAAATGGTAATTGGCTTCCGCCCGAATCAGATACAATTCAGAGAAGCGGAACACCTTTGGCATGTTGGTGAATAATGGCCTACCACCTGCATCAATATTGGGGTTGCCTGGGTATTTATAAAGTAGCGGCCAGCTCAACCCATGAACATAGCCCGTTTGTTTTTGACTGAAAAAAAGAAGTGTCCGGAAATCGCGTGAACCATATTCACCATACAAGTCAAGCACCCACTGGGCAGGAACATAATCGGGCAAATAAATGGAGCCGTTGTAGTTGATAAACATAGCACCCAGTGCTCCACCCCGGTCGGTATTGCTCATGGCCACCTTCCAAATGATTTCATTGGAAGTATCGTAACGAAACATGTTGTAGTAAGAGGGGTCGTATAATGTCAGCCCACCATCGTCGGCAAAACCAAATTTGGTGGCATCAGCCAAAGTGTAAGTTCCGCTTTCAATTACTTCCGAAGCCGCTTCCACAGCTTTTTCATACTCCTGCATATAGAGGTAAACCCTGGCCTGAAGCGTCTTCACGGCTCCTTTGGTAAAATAAATGGCATCGGCCACATCGCGTTGCACCAGTTTTTCGGCTTGCGTCAAATCACTCAGCACTTGTGCATATGAGTCTTTCAAGCTGCTTCGAAGAACTTGCTGATCACGATCGATATACGACAAAGCCAGCGAAATGCCCAATTGCTTTTCAGCATTGTTTACATCATAAGCCTCGCTGTAATATTTGATCAGCTCGGCAAAAGCCAGTGCCCTGGCGAAATACACCTCACCAGTGATTTTATCCATGGTAGCCCGATCATCTTCCGTGTATATTTTAACATTGTCCTTATAATCAAAAAAGAAATTACACTGGGAAACCACCACATAAAAAGCACGGTAAATATTTTCCACTTCGGGTGTTGTGGCTGTTAGCATCCATTTGTACACTTCTCCATAAGAATTGCTGTATCCCTTTACGGAATACATATAATCGGTTTGTATGTCGGACATCAGTGTGCCAGCACCACTGTAGAGCAACCCACTTTTAAAGGAGCTATAAATGCCAAACATGAACGACTTGCAATCTTCCACACTCTCCAAAGCATTTTCGGATGGGATGGAGTCCTCGGGCACCTGGTTCAGGAAATCGCTACAGGAAGCTGTTGCCAAAAGCAGGCAGGCCAACAATCCTATTTTTATTTTTGAAAATATCTTATTCATATTATTAAACCTTAGAATGAAATTTCTATACCAAAAGTAAACTGACGCGACAACGGGTATTGGGCCGCATATATATTGGAGGTTGACTCTGGATCCATTCCCTGAAAAGAGGTGGCCGTAAACAGATTTTGACCCTGTGCATAAACCCTTGCACCATCCAAAAACTTAGTCCTCTGAAGTATCTTGTCGGGGAAATTATAAGAGAACGTAAGGTTTTTCAACCGCAAAAAAGAGGCATTTTCCAGCAATCGGTCATCGAATTGCATATCCACACCATGGCGCGGGATTGATGCAATATCGCCGGGTTGCTTCCAACGGTCGTAAAGCAGCGCACTGGATTGATTGTAGGACGCAAATTGTCCATTGCTTTCATCAAAAAACCGGTCGTTGTTCATCATATACCGGTCGGCCACCCACGAGAACATGGCACTCATGGTAAATCCCTTGTAACTCAACGAGGTGTTGATACCTCCCTGCCAGGGGGCAAAATAGGATTTACCCACCAAAACCTTGTCGTTGGGATTGAAAACATTGGTTATGCCCCCTTCCTTATCGTACCAAAGCGCATCACCATTGGCAGGATTCACCCCTGCAAACCGGTTCACATAAAACTCACCAACCGAGTGTCCCACCTTCAAAAATGTTCCGGTATTGGCCATCTCATATTCATCAAGACCATTGTAGAGTTCCACTATCTCGTTATGGTTGTACGAAAGGGTAGTTCCAACATTCCAAACCAGACCATTGTAGCGTATGATATCGGCATTCAGGTCTAATTCAAATCCCTTATTGACCATGGCGCCTACATTCGCCCATCTCATTTTGTAACCTTCCACCAGTGAAGATGGAACCTCCATCAACATATCGCTGGTATGCTTGTAGTAGGCCTCCACACCCGCATTCAAACGGTTGTTGAAGAAAGAGTTTTTCAACCCAAAGTTGGCAGAAAAGAGTTTCTCCCATGTCAAGTCATCCTGCCCTTTGGTGGATGGGGCAATACCGGGCAAACCTCCATATTGTGGACCTCCCGAAACCAGAGCAAGATGGTAATAGTCGGGTATGGAGGAGTTACCTGAAGTTCCTACACTGGCCGAAAGCTGGGCACTGTTCCACCAATCAAAGCTCTGCATAAAAGGCTCGCTTTTCAAATCCCACATCAATCCCACCGACCAAAAGTTGGCCCATTTGCTATCCTTGCCAAATTTGGATGAACCATCCCTACGGATAGAAAAATCAACATAATACTTCTGAAGATAATTGTACTCTGCCCTTCCAAAAAACGACAGAAAAGTAGATCGGGTCAATCCACTGTTCCATCCCTGCGCCATGGTGCCATAACCCAGTGTCAACAACTTGTCGTGAGTCTGGTTTCCGGAGGTGACATTGAAGTGGTTGTTGTCGTATTGCGTAGCTTCCTGACCAACCATCACATTAAGCGTGTGATCATCGGCCGGCTGGAAACGGTAATTGGCCGTATTGGAGATGTTCCAGTTGGCATAACGGCGAAACGCTTCACTAACACTCCCACTCCCATAATTGGGAATATAGCTGGGGTTGCTTTTTATCGTGGAGCGATAATCCATGGCATCGATACCCGCCGTACTGCGGATAAAAAGACCTTTCAAGGGATTCAATTCGGCAAATCCCGATGCGATCACTTTGGTTTTATTGCGCCACTCAGGGTTGTTCTCGTGCCATTCGATGGGATTTTCGCCTACTCCTATCCAGCTGCCATCGGCCACCGAAGCCGTTGATCCATCGGACCGGTATGGGTTCCAATAGGGCAACATAAAGCGGGAAGCAGAAATGGGGGTATTGGTATAATACCCGCCCTCAACAGCACGTGAGAACTTTTCATAGGACAAGGATATATTGGTTCCCACCTTCAACCAATTATTGGCTTTCGCCTCTAGGTTGGCGCGGGCTGCCATCCTTTCGTAATCACTGCCCAGTGAAATACCTTCTTGCTTAAAATAGGAGGCTGATGTATAGTAGTTTATCTTGTCGCTGGCACCACTGATCGACAAATCGATATTTTGCAAGGGGGCGTTGTTGTTGTACACCACATCGCGCCAGTCGATATTGGTACGTTCTAAAATCTCTCGGTCATACGTTCCGGGAAGGCGCAATCCAATCTCCTCTTCATACGTCAATCGTTCCGAACTGTTCATCAGATTCCACTTCCCATATGCGAGATTCGAAAAACCGGTTTGAGTCCGAAGTGTCACTTTTGACTTGTCACCCATTTTCCCTCGCTTAGTCGTGATCACAATCACACCATTGGCTGCTCGGGCACCGTAAATTGCAGTGGATGCTGCATCTTTCAACACCGTTTGACTTTCAATATCATTGGGATTGATGGCGGAAAAATCGGCTGCAGAAACAGGAATTCCATCAATAATAAATAGCGGTTCGGTACCAGCATTAATGGAGTTAACACCACGAATTGAAAAGGACATGGGGGCACTGGGTTCCCCAGAGTTGGCCATGACCTGCAAGCCGGCTACCTGCCCTTGCAGAGCCTGTCCAAAATTGGCCACCGGAAGATTTTCAAGTTTATCAGCACTCACTACGCTAACCGAACCTGTTACCGTTCCTTTTTTACGGGTTCCATAGGCCACAACCACCACATCTTCCACCTGGACAGAAGAGTTAGACATAACCACATCAACCAATGGGTTGGATGGTGTCGCAATACGCTCAACGGACTCCATGCCCATAAAGGAAAAGACAATAATAGCCTCCTTACCTTCAAGTTGCAAACGGTAATTTCCATCAAAATCGGTCACAATACCATTGGTAGTTCCCTTTTCAACCACAGCAACCCCAATCAGCGGTTCTTTGTCATCGGCCGAAATCACTCTTCCTGAAACCTGCCACGACTGAGAAACAGCAGTTTGCAAGCAAATAAAGAGTAAAACAGACACCCAAAATGTTCTTTTTTCCATGTACTTCATTTTTGGTATGATCAATAATATTTTCTTGACACAATGATTTTTTGACCATAGAATACACGGGATCGGGCACAAAAAGTTAACACTAACAGAAAAAACCTGTCAATGGTACATTTCATATTTGTTGGTGGGAAGGCAGGATCGATGAATCAATAAAGGAAACCGATCCTAATCATGGTCCATTTTCAAAATAGGACTCCATGAAAAAATAATCTAGCAGAGAAGAACTCACAAAGCTAAACTGGAAGCAAAATTACATATTTTCCAACAAGAATCAACCCCAAACGCCTTGTTTTAATGAAAATTAAAACAAAAAAGCCCCAAATAATACTCAGCAACAACACAATAAGAAAAATAACCGAATGATAATTATGCTTCACATACAACACTAATAATCCTTGTTGCAATCCAAATTACCCATACATCAAGGTAAGCCATCCAACGTAAAAAAAATACGCCTTAGCAAAATCCTATCTATAGAAGCACACAAATAAAAAGCAAAACCGGGTTGACCTAACATAGCAAATCGAGGGAAGGAGAGAGTTCGCAATGCGCTGATTTTTGTCGCTAATAAATAACGCATGCATACAACGATAAAAACATGAATTTCGCAAAGGCTTTTTGGATTTAGAAACAACAATAATATCATTCAACACAAAACATATCCAAAAATACAAAGGCAAAAAAAAAATTGAAAAACCATGAAAAAAAGTGTCACGACACTAATAGGTTAAGGAAGGGGCATCAAAAACAAAAAAAATGAATGGAATATTTAGTATCCAAGATTATCATCAATCAACAAAACCTTAATCCTATGCTTTGGATATGACTTCTCAGTAATCGTCCAAGTATTGCAAATCCGGTGAGGAGAGCTGCAATTGGAGCACTTCCCAGTAATCTGACAAGGAATTTTCAAATCAGGATGGCTTTGGGCATTCAGAATGGCTGCCACCTCTTTAATCCGTTTGAAAGCGGCATCCCATTCTTTGACAATCTTATTCCTCCCCACAAACAAAACAACATGCCGTGGACCGAAAGTCAAGGCGGCAGTGCGGTTCCCAACCATATCGAGATTCACCAAACAACCATTTTCTGTTACAGCATTGCTCCCGCTTAAAAAAAGATCGACCGTCAAAGCCCTTTTGCGCTGATTGATTTGTTCACGCCAAGTATCACCTGAATTGAATGTATCCACGAACTCATAAGCTGAAGATTGCCTGATATAATCAAGCACTCCAGTATCATGCATTGTTTTGGAGTCCCCATACGAGACAGAACGAGCATTAAGAGCTGGCAATATGCTTTCCACAAACAAGGTATGAGCCTGTTCCAACGATCCTACAATGTGCACTTCAAAATTATTCCTTTCCAACTGTTGCTTCGTCCTGATCAATAAATCCATGATAAATCCTCCTGATTAATGGTTTAAGACATACTTAGCCTAAACCTCCTCAAAATTACTGATTAAGGAACAAGACACAACCCCTTGTGTGCCTCACCAATGGTAACACCGAACACTCATCAACTTCCACCCAACTAACGGACAATTTATTAACAAAAACAAACCTACAAAATCAGAAAGACACATTAGAGATTCTTGCCAAAAAATTGCAGAGTTAACCGGAAATAAATCCCCCTGTTGAAATATTTCACACTTGAATCATTGCTGATATTCTGGAGACCAATTTTATATCCACAAAACAATTCGATGTCTCCCAAAGGGAAGGTTACCCCTGGAGAAATACCATAATCCCATCGTTTTAGCTGATCGGGAGAAGCGCCAAACCCAATGCGGGAATCAGAATTCTTGTCCTTTGCAGTCAACCCGCAAGCGACATAAGGAGCCAGGCTAAACTTCAATGGCACGGAACCAAACTTCTGCAAATACGATACGCACACCGGCATTTCCAGATAATTCAATCGGAAATTATCGTTTGTCTGATCATGTTTCCCCCCTTGCGAAGAGAAAATCAAACCGGTTTGATATGAAAAACGTTTATTTTCTTTTTGGTAATAAAGCCATGCCCCAAACTCATAACCAATCTTATTTCGACTCAATGTGCTACCATTGCTCATATTGGTGATGTTTATAATGCCCAATTGCAAAAGAATGCGCCAATCGGTCTTCTTCATCCGGTAGTCAAAGTTGGGGATTGGCCTGGATCGAACCTTTTCATTACTAAAATCATAATTGCGAGTTTTAATGGGCTTTAAAAATGAAACCGAATCTTCTGGCAAATGATGGGTTTTTAAAAACTCAAGGCATTCACCGGTAGTCTTCCAAGCCCCCTCGTGCCTGGCAACAATTTTCTCGTCAGGAGTGATGACGACAAACTGGGGCAATCCTGCTCCCGTACGGCAAAGCCTTTTAAGTTTAAGTCCCGATTCGGTAAGTATGTCGCAATACACCAATTTGTAGTTCAGCTTAAGATATTCACTCACCTCATTTTCTTCAGAAAACAGTTTTTTGTATTTCTTGCAGAAATAACACCATTCGGCGGTAAAAAAAAGAAGGATTGGTTTCCCTTGCGCTTGAGCATCAACAAGAGCTTGCCCATAATTGAACTGGCTATACTGGGCATAAATGGTCACTTCATTCAACTCATACATTTGAGATTCCAACACTATTTGATTGAGGGAATCCATGGTATTCAAGGGGATCTTCAAATTCTTATAGTCCAAATGCATGATACAAAGGGAATCATGTCGTTCGTTTCCGAAAGATAATTGAAACGCCCCCTCAGAATCGGAAGAGGTGCCATTATTGCTGTTGGCAAAAAAAATATTGGCATAAGGTATTGGACGCCCAGCCGCATCTAAAATTCGCCCCCGAACCGACTGCTGTCCATTTGAGGCAAAAACAACCAGAAGAAAAACTACGAAAAAAAGGAGGTTGCGCATTATTAATGAATTGAAATTATGATCGCGAAAAATCAAGACTATTTCAACGCCAAGGATCGGCTCTCTCAAGCCTCGGAAAGAAATAGAGAGTTAACCAGCACTACAGAAGCTCGATGATCCTCTCCTCAACGCCAATCTCCCCATCGGCTTTCGTTTCCTTAGTCTCAACGGAATAGATAATCCATCCGGAACCATGGATTCGGGAGGCAGTATAGGTTTCATTGGTGACCTGTGTAATATCTTCACGCATGGGAACATCAATCTTTAGGGTTTCGGCCATATTTATCAAATATTCAAACACGGCCGCGGTCAACTGCTCAGGGTCAACAACCTGAATCATTCGAAGAATAAAATTATTATCCTCTGAATTAATTTCATCGAGCCAAACAGTGACTTTCGTATCAAAAGGTTCACCCCCATAGAGGTTAGCCACCTTCATATCGGCATTGTATTCCTGGCCAAACGCATATTTTGCACCATGAAAGGTATAAAACTGTTGCATCTCGCTGATGGCTCCCAATTCAATACTCGCTTTTGTGCTGTAGGTATTTTCGAGCTGCTTGATCAATAGATCCATATTTGGAATTTTCTTGGTTTCCTGGGCAAGAAGGCGGGTACCCTTAAAAATGCACTCCCGAACATCTTCCCAATTCAATACCTCCTGAAATACACCAAGCTCATTCGTCTTTACACGAACCGTCACATCCTCCATAATTGAAGAAAGTTTGTTGAGCAAATCATGATCCGAATGGAATTCATGATCCCGATAAAACCAATCAATAACATAAGAATCGGCAGTTGAATCTACAACTGAAATATCCACGACATATTTATACACTTCCCGCGAAGTGGTATCCGAACCTTTGATTTTATATTTCTCCTGAGTCACAACATATGACTGTTTCTCATCTTTATCCCAATAACCAATCACTTGAGCTGTGGAATCGTTTAGATTAATCTGGGAATGAAGCTTGACACACATCAAAATCAAGATTACAAAAGCCAAAATTTTCACCATAACACTTTATCATTATTTAGTTAACAAGTTCCTCTCAGAATCAAAAGCATCAACGCAATAAAAAATTAACAGATTAGAATCAACATATACTTTTTCATAGATTAATATTTAATTATCTCCTTGAACCAACCCGTTACCTCAATACAAAAGGCAGGTAAGGCTTTTGTTTTTCATATTCACTGCGGAGCATGGCCATCAAGTTTTCACTATTGCGCATCAACATAAACATGGCTCCTTGGGCACGTAATAGTTTTTCGGAGGGATCGACACCCAGGTTCACTTGGTACAGAGCCTTGATGGCTTTGGCAAATTCAGCATTCATATTGAACTCTTCGCCTTGGTAATGTTTCAAGATGGAAGAGAAACAAAAAGCCTCCAGGTAAGGCTCTCGTTTGGGCTCTGTCTGTTTAAGCCCATTTAGTCCGCCGCAAACTTTTCCCACATAATAACCTTCGTCGGTCAATTTGTAAATATTGAAATATTTAACCGCAATATTAAGCAGCTGATCAACAGTAATCGTATCCTTGGGCAATTCCTCACCAACAGTTTTAGCAACCCAACCAGCCATAACGGAATTGAAAAGAGTATCGGTTTTCAACCCGGCAAAGTAAGCTTGGGTCAAAGCCAAACTATCGGAAATTTTGAGGAGATCGGGATTATTGATATTAGAGGAGAAGTTGGCCAGAAGATAGTCGGCAAATATGGTGTTGGTATTCACCAGATTGGTGAGGCTATTCGTTTTGTTTGATTCCACCACGCGCTTCACCAAGTATTCCCTTCCGTTGTGGGCAAACTTTTGAATTGAGATGAAATCTTCGTAATGATGACTGATGTCGCCATGCGATTGTCCGTAGCCCAAAAGAGAGAGCCATAACAATACAACCATGGTCAAAATTGATTTATTCATAATAATTGATTTGGGTTAAGATTGGAACTAAATCTATTGATTTATACAACAATAATCAAACTTAATATATTAAAATGAGACATCATAAATTCTTGATAAAAAAATCAATATTTCCATTTCATTACACAATTGAAGAAAAAAAGTTATTTTCACAAAAAAACCAAAACCATGAATATTTCGGAAGGATTGTACATTTACTTGATTGTACTGGGTGTGCTTTTCGTGATGTTTTACGCCGTTTATTTTTACATGACCATTGCTGAAGGGTACCGGCGCGACTTCGGTTTGCCCTTCCTGATCCTCTTCTCGTTGTTTGGCACCCCATTTATGGCCTACGGCTTTGTGAAAAGTGCCAAAAAAGACAGCGACCGGGTAAAGGCACGCATCAAAGGCGATGATGGCACTACAACGGAAACTACCCTCTCGCACATCATCGACCAACGCATCCCCAGAGACAACATTGAGTCGCTAGCCGACATCAACCAAACATGCCGGTTTTGCAACGCACCCTTGGTCGAAACAGAAACCAACTGCCCGCAATGCCGCAAACAGCGGAAGTATTTTTCATTGGGCGTACAACGCCATGCCAGGCCACGCATTGAGGTGATCCCATTCCAGAGCTGGACGGAATTACCTGCCAAAGCCACCATCACCGAAGTGATCCGTTCAAACACACCAAGGTGGTAAATGCACCGGCTGGTGAGCTTGGTCGTTTCACATCAATCAATAAAAACGTATCTTTAGGAAAACAAAACACGACAAAAATGGATCAAAACACCATCGCCATACGGTGTGTCAACACCAACGCCTCACACCCCATCGAACCAGGCCAATCACTGGATCAAATCGCTAAAAAACTGGACATCAAACTCAAAAATGAGATATTGGGAGCCCATGTCAATAACAAGACATTAGGTTTGGGCTATCAGGTTTTCCAACCCAAGACCATCCGTTTTTTTGACATCACCCACCCCGATGGCATGCGCATGTACATCCGCAGCTTGATTTTCCTGCTCTACAAAGCGGTGGATGAACTCTACCCCAAAAACCACCTAAAAGTATCCCATTCGGTATCAAAGGGGATTTACTGTGAACTGATAGGCCGCGAGGAGCCACTAACCGTCGAGGAGGTGCTACGGTTGGGTGCCCACATGCAGGAGACTATCAACAACGACTATACGTTTATCCGTGAGGAGATTGAGACAGAAAAGGCTATTGCCATCTTTGAGGAATTGGGACAAACCGACAAGACAAGACTCTTGCGTCAACGTGGCCAGATGTACACCACCATTTACCGCATGAACCACCATGTGGGCATGCTCTATGGGCCATTGGTGCCATCAACGGGTTGCCTCAAGGTTTTCGACCTGAACAAATACTACAAGGGCATGCTGCTGCAAATCCCGCAGCCAAGCAATCCCTCGCAGGTAGAGGAATTGGTGATCCAAAACCAGATGTTCAACATCTTCCAGGAGTTCTCGCATTGGACCCGTCTGCTCAACGTGACCCGTCTGGCCGATTTGAACGACACCATCACCCGCAACCATTCAGACACACTAATACAGGTTGCCGAGGCACTGCATGAGAAAAAAATTGCCCAGATCGCGGACATGATCGCCTCGCGCAAAGATCAGATAAAGATAGTGATGATTGCCGGTCCTTCGTCAAGCGGCAAGACCACCTTCGGGAAACGACTGGCCGTGCAACTGCTGGTGGCTGGCATTGTGCCCCACAACCTTTCGCTCGACAACTATTTTGTGGATCGCGAGCACACCCCGCGCGATGAAAATGGAGATTATGATTTCGAAGCACTGGAAGCACTCGATATTGAGAAGTTCAACCAGGATCTGATCCACCTTTTGGCCGGGCAAGAGATTGAAATACCCAAATTCTCGTTCGAAACCGGGCAACGTTATTATGACGGAGAAAAGCTGCGCATCGGCAAAAACCACATCCTGATCATTGAAGGGATACACGGATTGAACCCCTACCTAACCCATCTGATACCGGCCGAAAGCAAATTCAAGGTGTATGTGTCGGCACTGGCAGGCATCAACTTCGACGACCACACCCGCATCAACACCACCGACAACCGGTTGATCCGCCGGATTGTGCGCGACTACAAATACCGCAAATACTCAGCCTACGACACCATCTCGCGGTGGCCGAGCGTGCGCCGGGGCGAAGACAGACACATCTTCCCTTTTCAAGAGGAGGCCGATGTCATGTTCAACTCAGCCCTACTCTATGAACTGGCGGTATTGAAGCCCTTTGCAGAACCCATTCTGCTTGAGGTGGCGCCCAACTGCGAAGAGTATGCACAAGCGCACCGCTTGCTTAGCTTTTTAAGTTATTTCAAGCCGCTTAGCCCCAACAGCATCCCCCCCACCTCCATCATGCGGGAGTTCTTGGGTGGTAGCAGCTTCACCTATTAACCATGAAGATTGAATACCAATATAAAAAGAAACATTGGGAGGCTTTTTTCTGGCTGGCGGCCATTGTAGCTTTGGCAGCCAGCAATCCGGCCATGGAAGGCCACTACCGGTTATGCCTTTTTTCGCATCTAGGGTTCGACAACTGCCCCGGATGCGGCATGGGACATGCGATAGGTTGGATTTTCCATGGCAACCTGGCCGCCTCTTGGCACGCTCATCCATTGGGCGTGTTGGCACTGGCGGTTTTGCTGTACCGTATTTTCACCCTATTGAAGGATGACATCACACGAATCAAACAACAATAAACAAGAGAAAGATGAACCGAATTTTACAACTCATGCCGCAAATAACAATCGAAGAGGCCGTGACACTCGACGTATTGTTGAAGGATAAAAGCGAGCAACAGATCAACAACTTCAGAATATTATATCTAAATCGCCGCAAGGACCCGCAACTGGTTTTAATCACCACCGCCATCGGCTTCCTGGGGTTTGCCGGCATTCAGCGTTTGATACTGGAGCAACCCGCCATTGGCGTCATCTACCTGTTGACGTTTGGCTTTTGCGGGATCGGCACCATCGTGGACTTGATCAACCACCGCAACCTGACGCTCGAATACAACCAGAAAATGGCGCGAGATTTGATGCTGTGGATCTAATACAAAAAGAAACATGGGGCTGACTCTTTAAACCGAGCAGCCCCATGACATTAATTTATTCTCCTAATCAAATATGAATCACCTCGCCATAGGCCGCGGCAGCCGCTTCCATAATGGCCTCACTCATGGTAGGGTGCGGATGCACTGCCTTGATGATTTCGTGTCCGGTGGTTTCCAACTTACGCGCCGTCACCAATTCGGCAATCATTTCGGTGACATTAGCGCCAATCAAGTGGGCACCCAGCAGTTCACCATATTTAGCATCGAAAATCAGCTTCACAAATCCATCCTTATGGCCGGCAGCACTCGCCTTGCCCGAAGCACTGAAGGGAAACTTACCCACTTTAATCTCATAACCAGCCTCTTTGGCAGCCTTTTCGGTATAACCCACCGAAGCCACTTCGGGTGAGGTGTAGGTACAACCCGGTATATTGTTGTAGTTCAAAGGTTCCACATGGAGTCCTGCAATTTTTTCCACACAAAGGATTCCCTCAGCGGAAGCCACATGGGCCAATGCCTGCCCCGGCACAATATCGCCAATGGCATAAATGCCCGGTACTGAAGTCCGGTAGAACTCATCGACCTTTACACGGCCGTTTTCAACCGTCACCCCAACTTCTTCAAGACCAAGGTTGGCAATATTAGGGGTAATGCCCACAGCCGACAACACGATTTCGGCCTCGATCTGCTCCTCCCCTTTTTTTGTTTTGACGGTCACTTTCACCAAGTCACCGCTGGTGTCCACGTGGGTTACTTCGGATGAAACCATTACCTTGATACCGGCTTTTTTAAAGGAACGCCCCAGTTGCTTGGAGACCTCTTCATCCTCGAGCGGCACAATTTCGGGCAGATATTCAATCAGGGTCACATCGGTGCCAATGGCATTGTAGAACCAGGCAAACTCACTGCCAATGGCGCCACTGCCCACCACCACCATGCTTTTGGGTTGTTGCTCCAACACCAGCGCCTTGCGGTAACCGATGATCTTCTTCCCATCCTGGGGCAAATTGGGCAACTGGCGGCTGCTAGCCCCGGTGGCCAAAAGGATATGGCCGGCTTCCACGGTGGTTTTATTACCATCGGCATCGGTTACTTCAACCTGTTTATTGCCCAACAACTTACCAGTTCCGGCAATCACCTCAACCTTATTTTTCTTGAACAGATATTGAATCCCTTTACTCATGCCATCGGCCACCTCACGGCTACGTTTCACCATGGCCGAAAAGTCGGGCTTCACTTCACCCGACACAGAGATACCATAATCGGCGGCATGGTTCAGATATTCAAAAACGGTAGCGCTCTTCAAAAGCGATTTGGTGGGAATACACCCCCAATTGAGGCAGATACCACCCAGTTCGGAACGTTCCACCACGGCCACTTTCATACCCAATTGGGAAGCCCTGATGGCTGCAACATAGCCGCCTGGGCCACTACCGATCACAATCAAATCGTAATTCATATTAAATATATTAGATGCGATTAAACAGTTAAAATTCAAAATTACTCAATCCTTAACTTTTAAAAATGACATTATGCATCTCTAACAAACAAAAAAGCAGTTGGTTTAATTTGGATTGGAATGATGAAGCACAAAAAAACCGGAGAAGATTGTATCCCTCCGGTTTAGCATTAAAATGAAAATATTATTTCAACAGTTCAGCCAGTTTGGC
>JAGPIS010000112.1 GCA_018054835.1 Breznakibacter sp.
GTTCTTTTTCAAACAGGTGGTCCATGTCAATATTGACCCAACCCATGTCGTTGGCAATGAACCGTCCAATGGTACTCTTTCCGCTGCCCATAAACCCTATGAGGTAAACCCGTTCTACTGAAACCATGTCTGCTTGTTGAAGTTTTTTCTTTGGTTGCAAAAGTAGCATCAATAATTAAAAAAATGTGGCTTCCCCATTCTTTTTTCAAGTCTGTTTAGATTTGTGTTTATTATCTATTTTTATTAAATTGGGGTTAGGCTTTTTTAAGAACACGCAGGTTTTATTTAGCTTTTTTTTACGCAACTTTTAGTTGCTGTAGGCATCACTGATAAAGTGAATA
Source organism: Breznakibacter sp. (assembly GCA_018054835.1). GTDB lineage: Bacteria > Bacteroidota > Bacteroidia > Bacteroidales > Marinilabiliaceae > JAGPIS01. The sequence goes on from JAGPIS010000112.1 coordinate 342, forward strand.
GGATACAATATTAGCTATCAACTAAAAATTAGATATAATGAGAATCAGTAAAATTTTTTTTGGTGCCCTGTCTATTATGGTCGTTATGGGTTCATGCAAGTGTGTTCAAACGCCTCAGGGCGATAACAGCCGGAATGCTTTGGATTGGTCGGGAGTGTACAGCGGAGTGGTGCCTTGTGCCAGTTGCCCCGGCATCCAAACCATTATCCATCTGAATAGTGATTTGACCTACCGACTAGAAGCCACTTATATCGATCAAGAGGGTGCCCCGATGTTGAAGGAAGGAACGTTTGAGTGGAACGAAAAAGGTAGTGAGATCACTCTTTTGGGCTTTGAAAAAGGGGAAGGTTCCAACCGTTATCAGGTTGGAGAAAACCGCTTGATCCAGTTGGATTTGGAAGGCAATAAAGTCACCGGTGCTTTGGCCGATCAATATGTGTTGAACAAAGGCTCGGAATTGATTGAGCGTTATTGGAAACTGGTGGAACTCAATGGAAATGCCGTGACGCCTTCTGAAATGGATCGCGAAGCCCATTTGGTGTTCAAGGCTTTTGACAACCGTTTCCATGGCAGCACCGGCTGCAACTCTTTTTTTGGTCAGTACGAGTTAAAGGAGGGTCAACAGGTTGCCTTTTCCCAGGCTGGTTCTACTCGGATGATGTGCCCAGATATGAGCGTAGAAGACCAGATGTTGAAGCTCTTCGGTCAATCCTTCACATATGTGTTGGAAGGACAAAAATTGATGCTCAAGGATGCTTCCGAACAAGTAGTGGCACGTTTTGAATTGGGAAAGATGAAGTGATACTTTCAAAATTTTTATATGAAAAAGGCTGCTTTTTTGGGCAGCCTTTATTTTTATCAATCGTCGTTGATTGTATTGAGAGGACCGGAGAAATAGCCGACAATTCTTTTATTATAGTCATAGGTACAATTGATTTCATAGGTATATGAGTTTTCACTTCCTGATATACTAATCGTACCTGAGGTAATTCTTAATGTGTGGTTTTCGTCTTCACCCGTATAGCTGTTGAACTTAGCGAACTTCCCATCTATAAATTTCCCATCAATTTCTTCTTCCGAAAAAGTATAGGTGCCATTGGGTTGGCTAAACATTGAGAATATAGAGAAGGCCAATCTGGATCCATTACCTACCCATTCTTTTTCATCTTCTCCCGGTATCTGCTTCAAAATGAATCCGTTTGAATATAGGCGTATTTCAAAACCATACAGGATTTCTCCATTGGTGCTATAAGTTTCAGGCTCAGTTTGTTTGAAATTTATTTGATCTCCTCCTATAATCTCATATCTTTTGTCGTCAACCAGGAGATAGCCTTTATGCTGTACAATGTAATTGAGAAAAACGATAAGGTCGCCTTTTATTGGTTTTTGATACTCTGTTGTGCAATCTATTGAAATATAGTAATAATTGCCTTCCCAATGAATTTGAATTCTTCCTTGGATAATGCGTTTTGTATCGGATAGGCTCTCTTCTCCATTGTCGTTACAGACATATTTTGCAATTTCTCCTTGGAATGTGCCAATTTGTTTAGTTTTTGAAAACGAGAAATCTAAAACTTGCGATTCAGGAAACTCAAATATGTCCGACTGCATTTGAATAGAAATTCTATTCCCATCTCCAACCCAAATTCCTTTGTCGTTTTTCTCTATGCCTGATGTATAGATTTTCAACTCCAAGTCATAGGATTGGGCGTCTTTTTCATAGCGATAGAAAAAAAGGTCTCCTCCTACAATATCGAATTTTTTATTATCGATCAGCAAATCTGTCTCCTCGGTATAATGATCCTCATTTTCATCGCATCCCATGAGCACCATGCTCAAAAGGAAAAAAACGGTAAAAATATTGATTCTGTTTTTCATGTTATTTTGTGTTTGGATTAGTGTTTATTCGCCAAAATAGTTACCAATGCAGGTTCTTGTGGATTTTCCGATTTCAGCGATGCAACCATTTTTTCAATCATTTCAAGGTTTTTGGTTGCGTTGCCCATTGATTGATACACCATTGCCTTTAGAGCCAAAATGCAGTGCTCGTTTGGGGTGTACTTTAATCCATTGTTCAAGCTTCTGATACTGGCTTTCAGTTGGCGATCCCTTTTTGCCTCAAATGATAATGGATTGTGGGCCAGGTAGAACCGGCGTATTCCTCTCATGTAGTAAACTTTTGATATTTCCTCATCGGTTGGTGTGTCTGTCAGGTCAAACTTTACAGATACTGTAGTTTCCATATCTACAGGTTCGTGGTTGATTTTTCCTGGCACCCAGCATTTTGTAGTCCGTTTAAGCGCGGCAATTACCTGTTGATCACATTCATATGATACGGATTGAACGACTTCGAAATTGGTTAACTGGCCATTCTTTTGAACGTAAAATTTGATTTTTACAATTCCTTCATCCATATATTTGATGGCTTCTTCCGGATAAGCAATGTTGTTGGCCAGATAGTCACACAATTCTTGATCACCTTCTTGTCCTACTGCAGATGGCTGCATGTGTGGTGGTTGCACGGTGGTTTCCTTGATGTTGATTTGTGCCTTGATGCCGATTATCATCAGCAGAAAAACTAAGGCTGTTGTTAATAGTTTTTTCATAACTGTTGTTTTTTGTTGTTTTATCGTTATTCCTCCGGACATCTATGCCAGCATCAATTGGGGCACTTAGTTCTCCGGTGTTTGGTTTTTAATAGATCATTCCTCAAGTGTTGTTTCTTTCGTAGTTGGCTTGTTTCGACCAAACAGCAGGTTGATGCCAAAGCGGGTGGTCAGGTAATTGGCATTTTTGTAATTGAATGCGGCCAAAATGTTGTCGCTGGCCACAAAGAGGTTTAGATTACCCAAATTGAAATTGAAACCCAAACCTAGATTGTCCATTGTTTTGTAAGCTGCCGTATAATAGAGTGATGCTTCCAGCCAACGAGCAGGATGGACATTGCCACCCAAGGAAACAGAAGGCCACCACTGATCCGAAAAATGGTGCATCGATCCCAATACACCTGCACTAATCTGTTTGTTGACCTCGTATTGGGCTGTCACATTGATTTTGGTATTCAACGAAGTGGAATATCTCCCGGCGTTTTCCTGGTAATCCATGTTTTCCATGAATGTACTTCTTAACTCCTCCCAATAATCGCCACCCTCCTCATCGTATTCTTCCTCACTATTGCCGTTGTCCACCATCTCCTCGCTGAAAGAGAATTCCTTGTTTAGGGTGTAGCGGGTTATGTTTTGTTTCCAGTTGATTTTACCTAAGTCGGTTATACTTGCGCCCACCGTCAGTTTTGGAGTCATTTGGTAGGTGATGCCCACATCGATGCCCCAACCATTGTTTGAGGGGTTAAGTAGGTCATTGACGGAGGCATCGCCAAATTCAATATCTTCAATTGTCCCCTCTTCATTTTCGGTGATGGTGGTGGGGATGGAGGTCCGCATCATCGAGTTTGGCATGATCTGAATGGTGTTGCCGGTTCTTTTTACTTTCATATTAAGCTCATTGGCTTGGATGGAAGCAATGCCTTTGAGATATTTGAGGCGTGCCCCAACTACAATTTTTTCTCCGATGGGACCGTTAAATCCAGCTGCCAATTCATGAAAACCAATCATGCTGATGCTGGTTTCGATGTTGTAATTTTGGTTGGAAGCGGAATTCCAATATTTTTCTAGACCGTAACGCAATGCGAAGAGGTCTTTGTTGTATTGGTTGAAGGACTCTACCCTAGTTTTCCCCGTGAGGGTGAAATAGTTTTGACCCACTGAAAAACCCATCCCTAGAATAGGAATGGCTGTTTCCACCATCAGTAGATTATTCTTTTTGGCTTTGTTGGCCATCACTTCAACGGTTTCATCATTTAGTGTGTAATCGCCGTTTGACTCCAACTGCGACAGGGTGACCGATGAGCTGAGAGCCGAAACATTCACATTGCCCAAGGCGGGTATGGTAAAGAAACCTTTAAAAGATGGACGTTCGGCCGGGTTGATTGAAATTAGGTAGGGATGGTTCTTCAAGAACCACTCCGAGCGCTGTTGCGCAGTTGCCAAACCGGAAACCGTCAGCAGCAACAATAAGACTGTTTTCCATTTCATAGCGTCTGCAATTATTTGTTGATAAATGTTTGCGGTTCGGACATCCATGCCGGATCTATCTGGGCACTTAGCACTCCGTTTTACATCAGAAAGGTACAGACGTTGTAGGTTTGGAATCAATCACCCAAATGGGGTATTTTTTATGGGATGATGCCGTGCTCAATGGCAAATTTTACCAGTTGGGCGCAGTTGGTGGCGTTTGCCTTGTGGAGGATGTTTTTTCGGTGGGTGGTGGCCGTATCCAAGGAGATAAAGAGTTGATTGGCAATTTGCCGAGCTGTTAAACCCTCGGCTATTAGATTGATAATTTGGATTTCCCGCTTGCTGAATGCCGGAAATTGGTGTTTTTTTAGCAAGTCGTTGATGTCAAAAGGAATATCTTCATCCACGAGGAAATTGTAATCAATTAAGTTGTTCTTTTTCAGATGCGTTACATCGGAATAAAAACTGATGGCATACACCATGTTGTTCAACTTGTCGCACCTGTAGCAGCTTACATGGCGCTCCACCCAAATGTAATGGCCTTTTTTGTGCATTAGTCTGAATGTTAGGCTGAACACCCAATTTGTCTTGTCCTTCAGTTGTGTCTCAGATTTTCGGGAGTATTCTATGGTTTTGAATGTGTATGCTAAAACAAAAGTTTCATCATTGGGATGAACGATATTGTAAATCATTTTGAGTTCATAAAAATCATCAGGTGTATAGCCCAATACATGTTCAATATTGGGATGGACATAGATGTTGTTTAATGCCTCCATGTCGGTGATGTAGAAAAATTGGTTTGGCAACACCAGTAATTTGTCAATCTCTGTTTTTGTGATCAACGAATGTTTGTAGTTTGGCAATCCTTTGTCAAACTGAAGATTGGTTACTTGATCGAAATATTGGTTGATGGATTTGCTCATGTTTTTACGTTCAATTGAGCTCTTTGGATAAATTCAATTAACAGGGTGTTGAATTCTTCTGGCTTTTCGAGCATGCTGCAGTGGTCCAAATTTGCCACCAAGCGTATCGTTTTCCCCCATGGTTTATTGATTGATAGCCATTTGATGTAATCATGGTTGATGACCTGGTCGTTGGTGCCGATAATAATAGTTTTAGTTTTTTGAAAGTCTTGAACGATTTGGCATTCATCCTCAAAATTGCCGGTTTGTAGCATAGCTATAATGTCAGTTCGAATCCTGTCATCACTTTTTTTGATCATCAAGATAAGTTCCTCGATTCGTTTCTCCGCGGGATCCATACTTCTCGCTAGTTCCGAAATCTCTTCTGTCGATCGGCCTGTTTTGAATATGAGTTCGTTGATCCGGTTACGGGCAAAGGGTTCTATACTTTTTTGGAAGCTGGAAAGTGGAGGTGTTCCATATAAAAAGAGCCCTTGGATGGATTTTATCTGTTTTGTTATCTGGATGGCTAGATGTCCACCCAATGAATGGCCAACCAAAATGGCATGGTCTATTTTTAATGTGCCTAAGAATTCAATGATTAGTTCGATGCAGTATTTCAGAGTCAGGTTTGCGCTGTTAATCTGGCTTTCACCATGCCCTGGAAGATCTATTGCTATCATCCGGTAGTTTTGTAAGAGAGGACTATTGATCTGGTCTTTGAATATTTCCTTGCTCAAGGAATTGCCATGCAGCATTAATATGGGCCATCCATCATCTCTGTTTTGTAGATATTTTATCCCATTATTTTTTTTAAATTGGATGGTTGACAGGTTCATTTTATTCAGGAATAGTGATGTTTAATAGGTCAATGAAACCTATGGAATTTTTTGTAGATAGTCAATTTTTGTAAGGGGAAGAATCCACATTTCATCCCAAATTATTAAAAGCGA
>JAGPIS010000113.1 GCA_018054835.1 Breznakibacter sp.
TAATAATAATAAAAGATCACATGATAATACTGTTGTTATTTTTGCAGGCAACCAATTAATTGATAATTTTGCCAGACAAGAGACGAACAAAGAGAACATCAATGGCCATAAAAAAAGAAACGGGAAGAGATCATTGGAGGAGGATGCTTCAATTGGCATCAATCATCCTGCTGGGATTTGCTGTTACAAACTGCACCACCGACGATGTTTGCCTGTCGTACCAGCACAATGTGCAGGCTGGGTTTTACTCGGCCAAATCGGCCAAAAAGGCAGACACGACCCTAACGGATGTGAAAATTTTTGGTTTGGGCAGAGCCGATTCAGCCTTATACGACACCGAAAGCATCAGCAAAATATTCCTTAATTTGAATCTCAACCAGGACTACACAGGTTATGTGATCCACACCAAAACCCTACAGGACACGATAGAGTTTTGGTATAGCAAAGAGTTGTCGCCCATTTCGGGAAGCTGCGGGGTCACCTTCAGCCTCACCATTGACTCAGTTGCGCACACCAACACATTTATCGACTCGGTGAGCATCATTTATCCCGCACTCCAGTACAAAGAAAACGCAGAAAATGTCAAGATATTTATTTATTAGTCTGTTTTTGATTGCTTTGCCAATAATTACAAAAGCACAAACAGCCAATAACAACAAACAGGGTCTATCGGTGGGGGTTGATCTATCGCCCTACATCATCAGGCTATTCGATCATGAGCGCACGGGATTCGCCTTTAATGGCAGGTATTCGCTCAAGGATAAATGGTTTGTAGGTGCCGAGGCTGGCTTTGAAAACACTAGTTTCAGCAAGCGTGAATTCGATTACAAGACCAACGGCACATTTATAAAGGCAGGCTTGGAATACAACCTGTTCAAGGTAGAGGAGGCCAACAACAACGACAACATCCTGGTGGGGTTCCGGTATGGTTATGCCTGGCAGGAACACACCTGCGACCGTTTCACCATCATCGATGGTTATTGGGGCGATTACCAAGGGGCGTTGGGCACCAATGCGGTCAATTCGCACTGGATGGAAATAGTTTTCGGGCTGAGGAGTGAGGTACTGAAGAACTTTTATATGGGCTGGAGCATCCGATTGAAACAACTGTTGATTGCCGACCATGCCGGGGTATTGGAGCCATACACCATCCCGGGCTTTGGCAAATTCGACAACAAAACCAACCTGGGTTTCACCTACACACTGGAATACCAGATCCCCATCAGGGGGCAGAAACAAAAGAACAGAGCCAAATGAAGAGAGTATGTGTTTTTTGTGCATCGAGCCAACAGGTGCCCCAGTATTTTTTCGACGACACCATCTCATTGGCGCAGCACCTGGTTGAAAATGGTTATGGAATCCAATACGGCGGAGGTGCCATGGGGTTGATGGGTGCCTTGGCCGACGAGGTAATCCGCCTCAACGGGAAAATCACCGGCATCATACCCCATTTCATGGTTGAAGTAGAGTGGGAACACAAGGGCGTTCAAGAGATGGTTTATGTCAACACCATGGCCGAAAGGAAAACATTGTTGGCAGGGAATGTGGATGCGGTGGTAGCATTACCGGGAGGAACAGGCACCTTTGAGGAGCTGTTCGAAGTGCTGTCGAACAAGAAATTGGGAATATTCACTAAACCCATCATACTGGTCAACACCAATGGTTTTTTCAATCCTTTCATCGAATTGATGAACAGCATGGCTGACCACCGTTTTTTAAGGCCCGAACATTTGAAAATGTTCACCACCGTTGACTCCCCAAGCCAGGTAGTACAGGCAATAGAGGAGTCGCCTAGTTGGGGTCATGCAACGGCAAAAGCGATGGCAGCGTTACGCTGACTGCCCATAGGCAAATAAGGACAGATGCGAAAAGGGCATAATTTACTCACTACCGAACACCGGCCAACACAACAAAAGATGCAAAACAACCAGTTGATAACTGCTCCGGAAACAACCGCTAACGACACATCGCAGGTGCAGGCTGCGGTGCCGGCAGAGGTTTGGTTTTCGAATGAACGCATCGCCAAGGATTACATCCACATTTACCAGAGCAGCTTGGCTCACCGGAATTTGGACAGCGACGCCGACTCCATCCAGGTGGTTACCACCATGGACTCTCTGACTCGCAACCTGATTGACAACATACAACTGCGCCCCCAACAAACTGTGCAACACACGGAAATGCAGGCCACAATGCGGAGCATACCCTACCTCCAACAACAGAAGGATTGGATCTTCTTAATAATCTTGGTGGCCTTCATCCTAATAGGATCGGTGCGCGTTGGAGCTCCAAAATTCATCACCGGTTTATTTCATGCCATCTTTTCGGAGACGAAATGGACTAAAATAACCGAATCCATAAAACTGCAAAACAGGAGGGCCAGTTTGCAGCTCTCCATCCTTTACCATCTCACCATACCCCTTCTTGTTTATGAGTTTTTGGCTCATCAGCAAGTTAGCATTCTCAATCAGAGAAACATCGTATTGTACTTCATCATTTTACTGGCTTGGCTAATACTCTTTGGAATACGGACGGCGGGTTATATGATACTGGCCTATGTGTTTGACACCAAGCAGCAAACCATACAATTCCTGCAAGCATCATTAATTTTCACCAACTTGACAGGTCTATTGATATTCCCCATCAGTATATTGATCCCCTTTATCGATCCAACCTACTACCAAATACTGTTCCGGCTGGGTTTGTCAATTTTTATTGTGCTTTACATCTGGCATTTATCAAAAGGAATTAAAATAATTTTAGACGATTTCCTTTCAATTTTTTATATGTTTTTGTATCTTTGCGCTCTGGAAATCCTACCCTTGATATGGCTTTTCAAGCTATTCGCCGGGTAAGTTTGCATATTGCAGAGAGTACGTTATTGATTAAAAGAGAGAGCTTTGAAGATTAAAAAAATACTGGTTTCTCAACCAAAACCGACAGAAGTCAAGTCGCCTTATTTCGATTTGGCCGAGGCAAACAATGTCAAAATCGATTTCAGACCGTTCATTCAGGTTGAAGGCGTCAACGCAAAGGAGTTCAGAAAACAGAAGATCAATATTTTAGACCACACTGCAGTAATATTCACCAGCAGAACGGCCATTGATCATTATTTCAAGCTGAGCGAGGAGTTGCGTATCGTGATTCCCGACACGATGAAGTATTTCTGCATATCGGAGGCAACCGCCTTTTATCTTCAAAAATACATCGTGTACCGCAAACGGAAGATTTTCCATTCCACCGGAAAGTTTGCAGATTTGGTGGAGGTATTAAAGAAACACAAGGACGAGAACTTCCTGTTGCCACTTTCGGACATCCACAAACAAGAGATCCCGACCCTACTAACCAAAGGCAAGTTCAAGTACACCAAGGCCATTTTATACAACACCGTCAGCAGTGACTTGAGCGACATTGAAGCATCGGAATATGATATCCTAGTGTTTTTCAGCCCTTCAGGAATCACTTCGCTGTTGCAAAACTTCCCTAACTTTGAGCAAAAGGAGATCATCATTGCTTCGTTCGGTCCGGCAACGGCCAAAGCCGTGAAGGATGCAGGCCTAAGGTTAGACATACAGGCACCAATGCCACAGGCTCCCTCCATGACCATGGCTCTGGAGCAGTTTATCAAGAAACACAACAAAGGGCAGAAATAAGACCTGCCACAAGATAACAGATGCCCTCCGACCTTCGGAGGGCATATTTTTTTATCGGATGGTTTGTCCTATCTTTGAACAGGCAACATCAAACCACCTGTATTACAACAATGCGCTCGGCAAATATTGGCCCAACTAAAAACACAACGATTTATGACACAAACCCATCTTTCTTTCGGTAAAAAGGAGAAACTTTGCAGCCTGAAATTGATCCAACGATTGTTCGCCGAGGGAAAGTCATTTGTAAAATACCCATTAAGGATCAGTCAATTAACCCTTACAACATTACCGGAGCCGGTTTGCTGTCAGGTGTTGGTGAGTGTTTCGAAGAAAAAATTCAAGCGAGCCAACAAACGCAACCGCATCAAGCGCCAGATCAGGGAGTCGTATCGCCGTAACAAACACCTGCTGACCGATGCCTTACTAGCACAGGACAAAAAAATGGCTTTAGCATTCATCTACATCCCATCCGAAGAGCTAACGACCGCCGAAATAGAAAAGGGGATGATTAAAGCCTTGTTGCATCTGAAGGAGCAGTTGGAGAAGCAGGATGACCCCAATGACATATTATGAAACAGTTAAAAAATGCCATATTGTTTTTGCTTGGTGCCATCAAAAAGGGATTGATCATCATATTAATTATCCCAGTGAAGATCTATCAACTCTCCATCTCCCCGCTCCTGCCCAATTCGTGCCGCTACACGCCAACCTGTTCATCGTATGCCATAGAAGCGCTCAAAAAACATGGACCCATTAAAGGGTTAATCCTCACCATCAAGCGGGTGTCGAAGTGCCACCCATGGGGTGGCCACGGATACGATCCGGTTCCATAAACCACCATCGGGCAGCTTTAATGAACATTGGACATTAGATTATTCACCAATAATTTACTATATTTATCTTTTAGAGATCCTAAGGAAAACAACTAAAAGATTACAAACCATGATACTGCAATCCATCAATCCGGCCACCGATGAAATTATCTATGAGTACAAGGAGCACCAGTGGGAAGAAGTGAATTCAGCACTGGATCAGGCAGTGGAGGCACAAAAAGCGTGGATGAAAGTAAGCGCGGCCAACCGGGCAGCCGTTTTATTGAACATCGCTGCGATTCTGCGAGAAAGACAGGAAGGATTGGCCTTCCTTATTTCAATAGAGATGGGCAAAGTGATTGGCGAAGCACACGCTGAGATAGAAAAATGCGCCAAAGTGTGCGAGTACTACGCCAACCAAGGCTACTCCTTCATACAACCCAAGCCGGTTGAGACAGATGCCAGCGAGTCATACGTCGTTTATAAGCCATTGGGAACCGTTTTGGCGATCATGCCATGGAATTTCCCCTTTTGGCAACTCTTCAGGTGTGCCGCCCCAGCATTGATGGCTGGCAATTCGGTTGTTTTAAAACATGCCTCCAATGTCTCGGGATGCGCCATGGCCATCCAGGATGTCATCAACCAGGCCGGCATCATCCCCGGATTGTTCAAAACCCTGTTGCTTTCGAGCAAGAAAGTGGACAAGCTGATTTCGGACAAACGCATCAAAGCCATATCGCTCACCGGCAGCACCGCCACCGGCAAATCGGTAGCCCTACAGGCAGCCCATTACTTGAAAAAATGCGTGTTGGAATTGGGCGGCAGCGACCCATACATCATACTTGCCGATGCCGATTTGGAACAGGCCGTGGAAGCCTGCGTTAAAGGCCGCTTGATTAATGCTGGGCAGAGTTGCATAGCGGCCAAACGGTTCATCATAGAAGAACCAATTTACCAACGTTTCGAAGAGCTTTTTGTGGCACACATGCGCAATCAGAAGATGGGCGACCCATTTGACCCGGCCACCCAATATGGGCCTCTGGCACGCAACAACATCCGCGAAGACCTCCAACGCCAGGTATCCAACAGCATTTCCAAGGGAGCCCGATTACTGCTGGGGGGAGTCATCCCCGAAGGGCCTGGTGCCTATTACCCTACCACGGTATTGGCCAATGTGACCCCGGGTATGCCGGCTTACAATGAGGAACTTTTCGGTCCGGTGGCTGCCCTGATAAAAGTGCGCGATGCCAAGGAGGCCATCAAGGTTGCCAACGACACCTCTTTCGGACTGGGCGCCGCCATCTTCTCCACCAACATTGACCAGGCAAAGGCTTTGGCTGAAGACCATCTAGAGTGCGGATGTTGCTTCATCAACGAGTTTGTTAGAAGCGACCCACGCCTGCCCTTTGGCGGTATCAAAGAGAGTGGCATTGGCCGAGAACTCTCATTATATGGGCTATTGGAATTTGTCAACATTAAAACCATCTACGTCAAATGACACAAGCAAAGGAAGCCTGGCTCACAATAGCCGATTGGTGTGCTCGGCAGGAACGATGCGTTTTTGATGCCCGCCAAAAATTAAATGCCCTGCAAGTTGATGAACAAGAAGAGGAACGCATCATTAAAAAACTGACCGACGAAAAATATGTGGACGATGCCCGCTATGCCCGCTTCTATGTGCAGGACAAGTTCAAATTCAACGGATGGGGGCGGATAAAAATACAATGGCAGTTAATGCAAAAAAGAGTCAACCCTGAATTGATCGCAGAAGCGCTAGGCGAATTGGACGAAGAGAG
>JAGPIS010000114.1 GCA_018054835.1 Breznakibacter sp.
CCCGAGAAATCGGGACAAGTTATGAGAGGCTCGGGGTGAATCGAAGATCGACGCAGTCAAATTCTCCTTGCCTACTCAACCCAACAAACGTTGCCCTCAAGTTTAAGAATAGCCAATATTATTGTTTCCTAATAAAGAAACATCTATCTTTGAAGAAAAATAAAACTTGCAAGCAAGATTTAAAATTGAATTCTTACAAGAGGCTTCCGACTTCCTTGATTCTCTTGAAGATAAGACAAGAGATAAAGTAATTTACAATATTTGGAAAGCTCAGGCCACCAATGACAATGAATTGTTTAAGAAACTGAACAATGAGATTTGGGAATTTCGGACACTTTATAACAAAACCCATGTAAGACTTTTTGCGTTTTGGGACAAATCAATGAACACAGAGACCCTTGTAATATCAACGCACGGAATCATTAAGAAAACTGGAAAAACACCGCATGGAGATCTTGAAAAGGCAGAAAGATTGAGGTTAGAGTATTTTAAACAGAAAGTTTGATTGGTTATGGAAACGAAAAAAATGAAAACATACAGTTTGGAAGAGATTACTGAAAAACACATCGGGAAAATCGGAACCGAAAAACGTGATGCCTTTGAGAATGAATTACGACTTGAATTACTGGGTGAAGCAATAAAAAAGGCACGGCTAGAAAGGCATTTAACCCAAGAGCAATTGGGTAACCTGGTTGGAGTACAGAAAGCCCAAATTTCAAAACTAGAGAATTCATTAACAGACGCACGGTTTGAAACAATATTGAAAGTCTTTAAAGCACTGAATGCAAAGATTCATTTTAATATTGAACTTCAGAATCAGACAATTGAAATTGCTTGATTACCTAGAACATTTAGCCCTCAATAAAGCGTTGCTTGCATACGCTTTACATTGGGGTAGAGGTTGAACTAAACATGGCTCCAAGTATCTCGATATCATTTGTTTCGTTATAGTGTTTTCAAAGGGGTTTTCCTGTTCCTTTTTTGATGGGTTTTGCCTTATAGGCAGGGGGAGCGTGCTTATTTGGACGAATTAGCTGAAATTCTCAGTCATTGAGCGTGACTGGCTCTTATTGATAACAGCGGAAATATTTTTACTTTTGAGGGCGGTTTATTAAACTCCCCATATGGTGAATATTGATATAAAATCAGTGCTCTATTTTATTATACTCAATAATGTATTCATCATTTTCTTGTTTGCCTATTTCGTACTCAACAAAAAGTTACGTCAGTGGTTTCTTAACTATTATCTGATTGGGTTTCTTTTTCAAACATTGGCGCTGGTTGGGATCATTTTGCGCAAGCAGCTTCCCCCTGAAATCTCCATTCATGGCAGTCATCTATTGTTGATGGTGGGATGTGCCCTGCGAACCTTTTCTATCCTCAGTTACGACTCTAAATTCCGCCTAAAGACTTTCTGGCTTTTTGGGGCGGCTGTGTTCGTTTTTGGCGCTTTGATTTTGATTTTTGCCAACAATAACTATTATCTGACGTTAACTCAAACCATCGCCAGTGTTTTTTTTTATGGTGTAGGAGGAGTGATTTTGCTCTTCCGAAAGGATAAATTCAAGTTCCTATATTTGGTAGCGATCACCCAACTGCTTTTTACACTTTTCCAAGTTTTTCGGTTGATTGCTATTTATAAAACTGGAGTTGATTATAATTTTTATCAGGCAGCCCAATTGGATGCGAAACTATACATCATGGTCTCCAGCCTGTTTTTAAATATCCCCAATCTGGGTATTCTATTTTTAATGCTCGAAATGGATGCTAAAACCATTTCCGAGAAAAACTCGATCATTGAAGAGGAACGCCAACAACTGGAAATAGCCAACCATACCAAGGATAAATTCTTCTCAATTATTGCCCACGACCTACGTGGGCCAATTAGTTCAATGATATCGATGTTCGAAGTGATTAATGATAATTACAAAGAACAAATTAACGATGACCTGCAAAAACCTTTAAATGCTTTAACTACAACATCCCAGCAAACCTTAGCCTTGTTGGAAAACTTATTGACATGGTCGAGATCGCAAAATGGTCAAATTGGGTATATGCCAACGACCATACGGTTAGGCGATGTGATTGAGGATAATTTGTGGTTGGTTCGGGCCATCATTCAGGAGAAAAACCTGAATTTTATTAACAACGCCGACAATGATGTCATCTTGGTGGTCGACAGCGCCATGTTGGACACCATCATTCGCAATCTGCTGAGCAATGCCATAAAATATACCCCAACGGATGGAACCATAACCATCAGCAGTAAGAAAAATGAGCAATTCTTGGAAATAAGCATCTGCGACACCGGTGTTGGCATGAAATCGGATGTGCTCGAAAATCTTTTCCGGATGGATGCGCAGAATGTAAGTTCGCCAGGAACAAACGGGGAAAAAGGAACAGGGCTGGGGCTGATCTTATGTCAGGAGTTGGTGACAAAACTTAATGGAAAAATTGAAGTCACCAGCGAAGAGAATAGGGGAAGTGTTTTCACTATTACCCTTCCATTAAACTGACCAACGAAAAGGAGCCTGGATCTTACCATCCAGGCTCCTTTTCGTTGGATTTGATTGTCATATTTGGTTTTTTTGCCTTATTGTGGAGGGTTGTAGGTTGGATCCACGGCAGTGCGGTAATAGTGGCGGAAGCCGGTCACAGCTTCTGCGAGCTCAGGAACTCCCAACATGACATCCCCCTCGGTGTAATAGTCGCGTGAATAATCGGTTTGGGTGGTTCCTTTCACAAATTTCACAATCGACATGCCGGGCGCACTGAATGGCGCGCCGTTGAATTCACCCGCCATGGTCCACGTGGCCATATAGATGTCATCGACGAGGGTTTCGTCCTCGATGGTGGTGTATAGGTTAGACGATCCGGCAAAAAGGCGGCCTAGAAATACGGCCATGGTTTCGGGGCCATAGATGTTGACGATGGGGTCGTGGTACTCATAATTGTCGGCAAGAAAAGGTAGCACGTTGGGCCAGTTCTCCGCATCGAGTGCCACCAGTTGACGGCCAACCACCAACTGGTCGTTGGCGAGCTTGTCGCTTGACTGCTGCTGTTTATTCACTGCTTTTGCTGCGGGAGATGAGAAGGGGCATGTGAATGTTGGATCTACTGAGCACCGGTAGTAAGTTCTGAATCCTCCAATGGCCTGATCCAGGCCTGGGATGGTGGCCATGATGTCCCCCTCCGAGTAGTAGTCGCGCTGGTAGTAAACCTTTGTCGAGTTGGGCTGGAACTTGAAAATTGAGATCCCCTTGGCTTCATAAGGTACGCCAAGGAAATCGCCTGCCATCACCCAAGTGGCCGAATAGGTGTCGTTGATGAGGGTCTCCTCCTCCACGATGGTAACCAAGTTGGGCGAGGCTTCTACGATGAGCTGGTTGAGGAATGCTGTCATCTGCTCTATCCCATTGATGTCAACAATGGGGTCGTGGTACTCTATGTCGTCAGAATAGTAGGGCAGGACTTTATCAACGTCGGGGGCTTGCACTTCGAGCAGGGCACGTCCGATCTCGAGCCGCATCTGGTTGATTTGGGGCGAATTGTCGTTTGAGCACGCTTGGGTGATCAGGAAGGCTGCAATGCCTGCGAGCATCGCCAATGGTTGGATTAACTTTTTCATATTGATCTCCTTATTAGTTTGGTTAATGTAATTTAACTCGAATTTTTACCAAATGAAATAGTGTTGGTGTGAATTGTAGAAAAAACAAAAACCCATCCATTTGCAGATCAATTAAGAAACTTGATAAAAAATATGGATGGGATTCTATGGGATGATAAAATATTGTTTATAATTTTGCATCTTGTTAAACCAGTATCTGCATGAAATCAATAATACTTTCGTTTTGTTTTTTTCTATTTATTAGTCTCTCCGCAAAAGCCTTCGATGGAGAAATCAGGTGGGGCTTGAAAGGAGGCCTTAGTTTTGGTTATTTTAATTCTAGCATAGGTCCTTGGCAAGATTCTAATGCATTATCTGCAACAGGAAATAGTGCCCCATTTGACATTGCATCCCGCATTGGCATCTGTGGCGGTGTAGTTTTGAATTATGCACTGGGGGATGTGGTTGGCGTCTATACGGAATTGCTTTATTCACCCAAAGGGTCGGCTTTTGAAAGAGAAAACCCAAATGTTATTGAAGTGACCGAAAGCGGATCAGAAAGACCACAGACTGATCGGATTCGGTATGCGTTGGATTACATTGAACTTCCAATGGGTGTATCAATCCGTCCCCTTCGACGTTTCAGCCTCAAGCTGGGGATCGCACCTGCTTTCAATGTCAGCTCTCGGTTAAAATCCAATTATTGGGAAGAAGATGGTGACAACGATCTTGTGAACAAGCCACCTTTTAACGGTATTCCCGGAACACCTGTTAAGGAAGAGACTCGCAGAATTAAGTTTGATTATGCCAGACGGGTGATTTGTTCGGCATCCTTTGAATTAAACTATAATACTAAAAGAGGTTATTTCTTTTTAAACTTTAGCCAATCTGTATTAGACGTTTACAATATTGAGAAAATGAATGGATACAACATGAACACATTAAATGCTGTTGTATCCACAGGTTTTACTTTCTTATTTCCCGAATAACCATCACCTGAGTTAATCAGTATTCTTTTTGCCAAAGTACCTGATGATCAAAAATAGGATGGCGATGCTTGCGAGGTAGGAGATCCAGACCGGCCAACCGAAACCGGCCGGAAGGACACCTGCCACCAGTGCTGTGCCCCCCACGGTGATGGCATACGGCATCTGGGTTTGAACGTGGTTGATGTGGTTGCACGAGCAGGAGAGTGAGCTCAGGATGGTGGTGTCGGAAATGGGGGAACAGTGGTCGCCCCAGACGGCACCGGCCAAAACCGAGGCCACCACATTGTGGAACACCATCACCAGCTCGTCGTGTGCCAGTCCATTATCCAAGCCTATTTTCCATGCTGCAGGCAGTATCAGCGGGTAGATGATGGCCATGGTTCCCCAGCTGGAGCCTGTGCTGAAGGCAATCATGGCCGAAAATATGAACGTAATGAAGGGCAACACGTAGGGGCTGACCTGCATATGTGACAGGCTTCCGGTGATGAAATCGGCCGTGTGGAGCTCTTTGGTGATGGTGGCCATGGCCCAGGCCAGTATGAGTATGATGATGGCGTTGAACATGGTTTTGAATCCGTTGAGGATGCCCTCCATGCTCTCCTGGATGTTTAAGATTTTTTGCGATAGGGAAAGCAGCATGGCCACCATCATGGCTGTGAGCGACGACCAAATCAGTGCTTTGAAGGTGTCGGCCGCACCAATGGTGGCTGAGAGTTTCCCCACCGTCGTCAGCGAGCCGTCGGTCCATACGGCCGTATCCCAGCCGGTGTAAACCAGTCCGGCCAGTGTGCCGAAGATGACGATGCCCACCGGGATGGCCGCATTGTACCAGCGCCCTTTTATGTGCTCGGGCACTTCAAACTCCTTGACCACTTGGGGTGGCCGTTTGGTGCTTTTTTCTTCTGTGATGTTGTCGGCTGTGATGGCCTCTTTCTCTTTTTTCCACATCAACCCGAAATCGCGTTGCATGAGGATCAGCATCAGCATGAACACCAGCGTGAGGATTGGGTAGAAGGAGTATTTGAGGGAGCTCAGGAAGACAATGTATGGCGATTCGTCAATCTGGGTGTGCACCAACCCCTCCTGTATGTAGCTCAGCTCAGCGCCAATCCAAGTGGTGATGAAGGCAATGGCGGCCACGGGAGCTGTGGTGGAATCGACAATATAGGCCAGTTTTTCGCGCGAGATCTTCAGCCGGTCGGTGATGGGGCGCATGGTGTTGCCCACCACTAAGGTGTTGGCATAGTCGTCGAAAAAGATCAGGATGCCCATGAGCCAGGTGATCATCTGCCCGCTGCGGCGGGTGGTGGCATAACGCGACAGGGTGTTGACGATGCCCTTCATACCCCCGTTGAGGGTGATGAGCACCACCATGCCGCCAATCATCATGGAAAAGACGATGATGGAGAGGTGCTCCGTTGACATCAGGGCTTCAATAACGTACGTGTCGGCGATGGCAAATGTGCCTTTAAAAAATGCAATGAACCAGTTGAAGCCGGCATACCTGAAGATGACGGTGGTGCCCAGCAGTAGTCCGATGAAGAGTGACGAAAAGACCTCCTTGGTGATCAATGCCATCAATATGGCCAATAGGGGCGGTAGTATTGATACCCACAAAGGGATGGGATCCAACTCCTTGACGATGGTTTGGCCTGGGGCT
>JAGPIS010000115.1 GCA_018054835.1 Breznakibacter sp.
CAACGCACCGATTTTCGGGTTTTAACCAGTTGTTCGAAATTCCAACCATCCTTGGGAGCTTGCCCCTCTTCCGAAAGGCGGTATGGTGTGTGTTGGATGTTGTTTGCTTTTATGTGGGCTGTTTGCCCAAATTGACTTCTCGCAAGTTCAACCTGTGGGTGGCTTGTTACGGTTGCGAAATATTTGGTCAACACATCGTGCGCCCAGTCCAATAAAGATTTGTTTTCGCCAGTCTGCTTTAAGTGGAGGAAAATCTCGACGGCCTCCCCAATGTAATCGAGCGCAAAAACCGGTTTGCGGGGTTCGGTCATCAACCCTTTTTCCAGGCCATGTATGTAACGGCGCAACAAAACAGTGTTCTCATTTTTGCTGCGCGATTTCAGGTAATGGTGCCGGGCATGCACATACATCTCCATCTCATGGTCGAAAGCTTGGCTGAAGAGTCCGTAATGGAGCTTGCGCAGCAATCGGCAATTCTTCAGCATGGGCAGCGTGATGTTGAGCGCCCACTGGTTTTTCCAGCTCCCAAGCCTCTCGTGGATGGCCAGTGCCAAGTTGTATGTGCCGGTTTTTTGTAGTATCAGGGGAATGATTCGCGCCATTGTTTCGTTTCTTGATATAACCACACAAAACTAATGATTTATTGGCTCTAATCAATCATGTGCACTTCTATTGGACACCCTAAAATATCAAGCATGCTTTGTTGTCCGATTGATGGCCATTTACTGCTTAATTTTTAGTACCTTTGCCGGCTAATGTGTCAACAAATATGAAGTTTGAAGAGTTTGGTCTCGATGAGGCCATATTGAAGGGAATACAGGAGTTGGGTTATAAACGCCCCACCGATATACAATATAAAGCCATCCGCCCTGTTTTAAGGGGTGAGGATGTTTTGGCCATTGCACAAACCGGAACCGGAAAGACAGCAGCTTTTGCCATTCCGGTCCTCAATAAGTTGTTGAAAGGTAAACGTAGCACCGATGGTTTTGTCCGTTGCGTAGTGATGGTTCCTACTCATGAGTTGGCTCTTCAAATTTCCGAAGCATTCCAATCCATGGCGAGGTTTACCAAATTGGTTGTGACTGCCATTTATGGTGGTGTTGACCAGGCACCCCAAATTGCACGCCTCCAGCAAGGGGTTGATGTTTTGGTTGCCACTCCGGGGCGTTTGTTCGACCTGGTTAGCCAGAAACATTTGAAGCTCGATTTGGTGGAGGTGCTCATTCTTGATGAGGCCGACCATATGCTAGATATGGGTTTCCTTAAAGACATCCAGGATTTGATCCGCTATTTGCCCCGGAAGCGGCAAACGCTATTCTTCTCCGCCACCATTGATGCCATCATCAAGAAGCTGGCTTATTCCTTGGTGACCAAACCCATCAGGATACAAATTTCACCTAAAAACCCAGTGGCGAAAAATATTACCCATTCGGTTATTTTCATCGGGATGGATGAAAAACGGTTCTTTCTGGAACGGGTGGTGAATGAAAATCCCGAGAGTAAGATTTTGGTTTTTGTGCGCACCAAGGTACGTGCCGAACGCGTCCATCAGGCCATGTTGCGTGTTGGCATCAACAGTGTCACCATGCACAGCGATAAGGAACAATCCGACCGTCTGCTATCGTTGAACCAATTTAAGCAGAAGGAAGTACGATTGCTGATTGCCACCGATGTGAGTGCTCGGGGTATTGATATCGCGGGTGTCGATTATGTGGTGAACTACGACATTCCCGATGTGGCCGAGAATTACGTCCACCGGGTTGGCCGCACGGGTCGTGGTACAGCCAAAGGTATCGCCGTCTCTTTTTGTTCCGATGAAGAAAAGGGGTGGCTCGAACGTATTGAAGAATACATCGGGCAACCTGTTTCCGTCATCAAACTCGATGCAGAGGATTACAACACCACCATCGATTTTTCGAAGGAGAATAAAAATGATTGGCGCTCTTTATTGAAAGAAGAGGATGCTTTGGCTAGCCAACCTAACGTGAAAACACGGCGTAAAAAGTAGGCGATTGGATCGATGGTTGTTCCAAAACCTGTTTTTAGTGTTAATTAATGTTAACGTTGTCGTAACCGGCATTTGGTGACTTATTTTTGTATTTCATTGTACAGCATGGCAAAACAAAATTATTCGAAAGCACGGCGTAAATTAAGGAGTTCCTATTTGACCACTACCATCAGTATCGCCTTGGTGTTGTTGATACTAGGAATCATTGGTTTGCTGGGGCTTACAGCCAACCAGTTGTCGGTTTATGTCAAGGAGAACCTTGGCCTCACTGTAATGATAAAGAATAATGCCAAAGACGCAGAGGTACGTAAATTGGAGAAGGTGTTATCCTCTTCGCAAATGGTGAAATCGGTTCGCTTTATCAATAAGGAACAAGCCGCCAAGGAGCTGGAAGCCGATTTAGGCGAGAATTTCATC
The DNA here is from genome assembly GCA_018054835.1 of Breznakibacter sp. Classification (GTDB taxonomy): domain Bacteria; phylum Bacteroidota; class Bacteroidia; order Bacteroidales; family Marinilabiliaceae; genus JAGPIS01. The sequence goes on from JAGPIS010000115.1 coordinate 2,426, forward strand.
GAGTACCTGGGATACAATCCATTGCTCTCGTCCATCGAAGTGCGTTTGTTTGCCGATTATGCCAATCCTGAAGGCATGGAGGCCGTTAAAAAGTCGATATCGTCGTTTCCTGAAGTGAAAGAAGTTTTTTACCAAAAGAATATTGTTCATCTGATTCATGAGAATGTGCGTAGGATATCCCTCGTGCTTTTTGCTTTCGCCTCCCTGCTGATGCTGATTGCCATTGCCTTGATCAACAATACCGTTCGGCTTATGGTGTATGCCAAGCGTTTTGTTATCAGGACTATGCAGCTGGTGGGCGCCACCCGTAGTTTTATCCGCAAGCCCCTCCTGATTCAGAGCGTCATGCAAGGTTTGGCTGGTGGCTTTATTGCTAATATCTTGTTGTCGGGCATAATATATCTGTCCACACGTGAGCTTTCAGGGGTGGTTGATTTTCAGAATATTCCCTTGGTGGTGATGCTTTTCCTGATGGTGTTTCTTATTGGGATCCTGATCACTTGGCTCTCCACATTTTTTGCCGTACGCAAATACCTTAACTTGAAAACAGAAGATTTATATATTTAATCGAATGATTATGATCAAAAAAGAGAATGAGCCTCGGTTCCAATTTGCCCTTAGTAAGGAGAACTATATCTTGCTGGCGATTGGTTTTGTTATTATTTTGGTCGGTTTCCTATTGATGATGGGAGGACGAAGTGAAGATCCCAATGTCTTCAACAAGGAGATTTTCAGTTTCAGACGGATAACGTTGGCTCCATTGGTCGTGTTGTTCGGGTTTATATTTGAGATTTACGCCATTATGAAGAAACCCGCTGAAGATAAGTGAACTTTCTTTTTGGGTTGTTGTCTCAGTAGTTAATGTATTGATTTTCTTGAATGACTTTATTTGAAACCATAATAATATCAATTGTCGAGGGGTTGACCGAGTTTTTGCCGGTGTCCTCCACTGGGCATATGATTATTGCTCAGCATCTACTAGGCGTTGAAAGCGACGATTTTGTAAAAGCATTTACTGTAATTATTCAATTTGGCGCTATCCTCTCGGTGGTGGTGCTTTATTGGAATCGTTTTTTCAAAGTGAATACCTGCCAGATTTTTGATTTTTCCGATTCCAGTTCAAAGTCCCTTCCGGCGAAAGCGGTGTTGGTGTTTAAGCGTTTATTGTATAAATACGATTTCTATTGGAAATTGATTATTGGTTTTATTCCTGCGGCTGTTCTAGGATTGTTGTTCAGCGATGAGATTGATAGTTTATTGGAGAGTGTTGCTGTTGTTGCCGTTATGCTGGTATTGGGCGGTTTATTCATGTTGTTCGTCGATCGGATGTTTAATCGGGTTGATGATAATCAGGAAGTTACCGAACGAAAAGCTTTATTGATCGGTTTTTTCCAATGCATTGCCATGATTCCAGGTGTGTCGCGCTCCATGGCAACCATTGTTGGGGGTATGAGCCAAAAGCTTTCGCGGAAAAATGCCGCTGAGTTTTCCTTTTTCCTGGCTGTTCCAACCATGTTTGCGGCAACTGCCTATAAATTGCTCAAGTTGTTTTTGAGTCCCAATGGGATGGAGCTTCTGACCAATCATATTGGAACCCTAATCGTGGGCAATGTTGTCGCTTTTATTGTGGCGATGGGTGCCATCCGGTTTTTTATTGGATATGTCACCCGGTACGGATTTAAGTTTTTTGGCTATTACCGGATTATTGTGGGTAGTGTTATTTTGATCATGTTGTTGATGGGTATTAATCTGGAGGTGTAATAAATGGATTTTCAGGCAGGAGAAGTACTTTATATAAATAAGCCATTGCATTGGACTTCCTTTGATGTGGTTAATAAAATTCGTATCTTATTGCGGAATCATTTTGGGATTCGCAAAATTAAAGTGGGTCATGCAGGTACACTCGATCCGTTGGCCAGTGGTTTGGTAATTGTTTGCACAGGCCGTGCGACCAAACGCATCGAGGAGTATATGGGGCAGGAGAAGGAGTATATGGCCACGATTAAATTGGGCGAGACAACCCCTTCGTTCGATTTGGAGACGGGCGTGGATCAAGTTTTCCCGTTCGAACATATTACTCTGGAGCAACTCCAGAAGGCCATTGAAGAACGGTTTGTGGGTGATATCGATCAAGTTCCGCCTATCTTCTCGGCGGTCAAGCTCAATGGCAAGCGGGCCTACGACTTCGCCAGGCAAGGTCAGGAAGTGGAAATGAAAAGCAGGATGGTTACGATTCATAGCATCGACATCGAGAGCTTCGAATTGCCTTATGTGGTTTTGCGCATACGGTGTGGTAAAGGAACCTATATCCGATCTTTGGCACGCGATTTGGGTGTTGCCATGGAGTCGGGAGCACATCTAGTTAAATTGGTGCGTACGCGCATTGGGGAATGGACGTTGCGTGAATCTGTTTTTTTGGCAGAGTTGAGTGAGCAGTTTGAGGTTTTAAAAGCTGTGAATGAGGCAACAGAACCTAATAATACGGATGGTGTTGAATCATAGTCCTTTTTGTATATAAACGAATTAAAATAATAATAATATGAAGCTATCCAAGTTTAAGTATAAACTGCCGGAAGAGTTAATAGCGCTTAATCCTACACCAAACAGGGATGAATCGCGATTGTTGGTGCTGCACAAAGATTCAAAAAAAATTGAACACCGGATTTTCAAGGATCTCATAGATTACTTCGATGATAAGGATGTACTTGTGTTTAATAATACAAAGGTCTTTCCGGCCAGGTTATATGGCAACAAGGAAAAAACAGGTGCCGAAATTGAGGTTTTTCTGCTTCGGGAGCTGAATCGGGAACAACGGTTGTGGGATGTTTTGGTCGATCCTGCACGCAAAATCCGTATTGGAAACAAACTTTATTTTGGCGATGACGACTCGTTGGTTGCCGAAGTGATTGATAACACCACCTCACGAGGTCGCACCCTGCGTTTCCTTTACGATGGTTCGTACGAGGAGTTTAAAACGGCTCTTTTCGCTTTGGGAGAAACACCACTGCCCAAATTTATCAAGCGCGAGGTTACCCCCGAGGACAAGGAGCGGTATCAAACCATTTATGCCAAGCACGAAGGGGCTGTGGCGGCACCAACTGCCGGCATGCACTTCAGCCGTGAGTTGATGAAACGCCTCGAGATTAAAGGTGTTGAGTTTGCCGAAGTCACTTTGCACGTAGGTTTGGGTAACTTCCGTACCGTTGATGTGGAAGACCTCACCAAGCATAAGATGGATTCGGAACAAATTATTGTGACGGATGATGCTTGCAACATTATCAACACACGTCGCGACGAAAAGCGGCGCATTTGCGCGGTGGGTACCACCGTTATGCGCACCTTGGAGAGCACGGTTTCAACACAGGGACATGTGAAACCCTACGAAGGATGGACCAATAAATTTATTTTCCCTCCTTACGAATTCCAGGTGGCCAATGCCATGATCACCAATTTTCACCTGCCTTTGTCCACATTGCTGATGATGGTGAGTGCCTTTGGTGGTTACGATGCCATTATGAACGCCTATAAAGTAGCGGTCAAGGAAAAATATCGGTTCGGCACCTATGGCGATGCCATGTTGATTATCTGATAATAAACTTTATATGGAGCCGGCCCGAAATTTTCGTGCCGGCTTTTTTATTGGCAACTCTTTCCAAAGCAGTTTTAAGTAGGCAAAAAATAATTATATTTACCATGTGTCATTTTTAATAACGGAATATGCCGCTTCTAAACTCACTGTTGTCCTTAGTTAATTCATCCAGGTTATCGCAAATAAGTGATTATTCGTCACAAGCTGT
>JAGPIS010000116.1 GCA_018054835.1 Breznakibacter sp.
GCATCAGGCAAACCTTTTCGCCCGGTGCCGAAGCCACTCTTCTCAATACCTTCACGGAGCTGTTGCATCTGGATATTTATGAGGATGCCCGCCACACCTGTTGCACCGGCATTGGCTATCACACCGACGTGATTCCTCTGGAAACCACCATGACGGTGATTGCCCGCCAGCTTTCGTTAATGCAGGAGGCCGGGTACCAAAACCTGCTGGTGTCTTGTGTCACCTCCTTTGGGTTGTACAACGAGGTGATCGACATTTGGCACCATTTTCCCGAGAAGTTGGTGGAAACCCAAAAGCATCTCTTTCAGGCCACCGGTAGGAGTTTTGAGCTCCCCGTCACCGTCATTCATGCGTCCGACCTAGTGTACAAGTACCGCCAGCAGCTTAAGCCTTTCTTGAAATACCAGTTGGTGCATCGTGCCAGTGGTGAGCCACTGCGTGTGATTGACCATGTGGGGTGCCATTACGCTAAGATCTTCCCCGAGAAAGGGGTGGGGGGCGCCGAGTTTCCACAGGTGTTGTCGGGTTTGGCGGCTGAGTGGGGTGGGTTGCCGGTCGATTATGCCGAGCGCCGCCACTGCTGCGGGTTTGGCTTCCGCCATTACCTGCTGAAGGACAATCGGGGCTACTCGCTCACCCATTCGCGCATCAAGCTGGAGAGCATGGCTCCGGCCAAACCCGATTTGATCCTCACCAATTGCCCCGGTTGCAACATGTTCTTGGACCGTTGGCAATACACCCTGGCCGAGATGGAGGGCGTGACCTACGACACCGCCGGTCGTGGAATCCCTGTTCTTTCGTTCGAGGAGCTGATGGGGTTGCTCTTGGGTGTCGATCCTTGGGTGTTGGGATTGCAGATGCACCAGGTGCAGGTTGAATCGTTGATGGATAAGATAGGCGTTGATTACTCCCATAAGACAAAATACTTGGATGCCCAAGGTAAATATATTGGGAAACCACAAAAACCGGATGTATTAATTGTATAATATGAACGATATTTCAATCATTGGTGCCGGCATCACCGGTCTGGAAGCGGCCCGTAACCTGGCGCAAAAGGGTTATCGGGTGGTGGTGCTGGAGCGGGATGCTCAACTCGGTGGCCATGTGGCACAATGGCACGAATTATATCCATTTGGTCGCAATGGTTATTTGATATTGAAGGAGTTGGGTGAGGAAGCCCTGTTCTGTGGGGCGAAGATCCTAACCAATGCCGATGTGGTTTCCATAACCCGGCAAGGGGATTGCTTTTTGCTGACGCTATCCGATGGGCAAGTGGTGGAGTCGCTTTCGGTGCTGGTTGCCAGCGGCTTTTCGCTTTTCGATGCCCGTTTGAAAGAGGAGCTGGGTTATGGCCTTTATCCTGGTGTGCTGACAGCTTCGGATTTGGAGGGATGTTGGATGCGGGGTGAAGACCCCTTTGAGCAGAAGCAGGCTCCGGTGTTTGGTATTGTGCATTGTGTGGGGTCGCGCGATTTGAAGTGCGGCAACAACTATTGTAGCAAGGTGTGCTGTATGGTGGCCGTGAAAACTGCCATCGCCTTGAAAAAGCGGTATCCCGGTTGCCAGGTGACCAACTTTTATATGGATTTGCGCATGTTCGACCATGGCTATGAGGAGCTTTACCACAGCGCCCAGTTGGATTATGGTGTTCAGTTTGTGCGGGGACGCGTTTCGGAAGTATCGCCTGAGCAGCATGGCCGCTTGCGGGTGAAAGCCGAAGACACCCTGTTGGGATTGCCGGTTCAGCTGCTGGCCGATGGTGTTGTGTTGATGACGGGCATGCAACCCAACGACGGTATTGCATTTGATTTCAACCTGCAACACAACAACATGCATTTCTTGAGTGGCTTGTCTGAACTGCTTTGTGGAAATGCCACCCTGGAGCCAGGCCTCTTCATTGCAGGAAGCTGTAAAGGCCCCATGACCCTCACCGAATCGGTAGCCGACGCCCGGTCGTCGGTTTTGGCCATAGAAGAATTTTTGAATTGATAAGCGATGGCAAATTTTGGTTTTAAAGTGTTGGTTCGCAATACGGTCTCCCTCAATGGAGAGAAGGATGGGAAGTGGCAGCAATTGGTAGCCACCCAGCCTCTTTTGTCGGGCTGCATTGCTTGTGGGGCCTGCACGGCCGTTTGCCCGCGGGCGGCAACCCATGGGATGGGGGTGCGCAAGGCGTTGCTCGCCATCCGCAGGGGGCAGGAGCCGGGCATGTCGCCTTCCGATTGCCTGATGTGCAACAAATGCGCTTTGGTGTGCCCGCGCAACTTGAACACGCGCCTGGTTTGGTTTTGTTTGGAACAGATGGAAGAAATTAAATAGCAGCGATGGAAAAATTCAGTTGGTTCGTTTTGCCTTTTGCCCTTGGGTTTGTCTATCTGCTTGGTTGGCTTACCGTTTTGCTTTTTCGTGTGTGGCGCAGTATGCCCATCGACCAGAGGCGTTTGGTGTTTCGGGGTTTGTTTTCGGTTAAAACAATTAAGGCTGTCGCCGAAATCTTCAATGAAGTGCTGTTGCACCGCAAGATATTTGCCATCAATCCATTGCTGGGATGGATGCATTTCAGCTTTGCTTTTGGGTGGTTTATGCTCATTGTTTTGGGGAAGATCGAAACGCTTCTCTTCACCGGCGATGGGATGAATCCGGTTTGGTACCCCCTGTTTTTCAAGTTCTTTGAGCCGGGTCACCTGCATTTCCCCCTGAGCGGAGTGTTGCAACAGTTGATGGATTTTTCGCTGTTGCTGATCCTGTCGGGACAGCTCATTGCGGTGTTCAAGCGTTTGCTGCCACGCAAGGCCGGCATCCGCATCAAAACCCGTCATGCCCGCATCAATCAATGGACGCTCACCGCTTTGTGGTTTATCTTCCCTTTGCGCCTCCTGGCCGAGGGGGTTACTGCCGGAATTTATGGCGGGGGGGGCTTCCTCACCGGATCCTTGGGCGTATTGCTTTCTGGTTTGCATGTGTTGCAGCAGTTGCATCCCTTCTTTTGGTGGGCTTATTCTTGTGCCTTGGGGCTCTTTTTCGTGATGCTCCCCTATTCGCGTTATTTGCATATCCCCATCGAAGGGTTCTTGATCCTCTTTAAAAATTGGGGTGTTACCAACCGTGCCGTGCTCAACAAGCTCGAAACGCTCTCGTGCAGTGCCTGCGGCTTGTGCTTGGATGTGTGTCCATTGGCACGTTGTGGCGTGGCTGGCGTGCAGCCGGTCTATTTTATCGAGCGGTTGCGGGGTGGTAAGCTCAAGGATGAGGATTTGTGGAAGTGCCTGAAATGTTTGCGCTGCGCCGAGATCTGCCCGGTGACGGTTCGAAGCGAAGCGATACGGCAGGAGATTAAGGAGCAGTTGAACCGCGTGGAATATGTCAAGCCATTGTTGAAGCCGGAGCTGATGGATCGCAGACAACTCTCTGTGGATGTGTTGCTCTTCTCCGGATGCATGGGCCGGTTGACACCCGCTACCCGCCGAGCCATGGAACGGATAATGGAAGCTTCCGGACAAACCTATCATTGGGTGGATGGTGAAGCGGATCTCTGCTGCGGACGACCCCTTTTGCTTAATGGCAAAACCCTACAGGCACAGCAGGTCAAGGAGGAACTGTTGGCAAGGATGCACCAGGTGGATTTCACCCGGGTGGTGACCACTTGCCCCATTTGTTACAATATGTTGGTTGGTGCATTTCCCGATGGTGTTTTGATGCACCATACTCAGTACATCAAGAAGTTGGTGGATGAAAAGACGATCCGCTTGAAGGCCGGTAACACCTCAATGGTGTATCATGATCCCTGCGAGTTGGGGCGAGGTGCCCGAGTTACAGCCCCGCCGGTTGCTGTTTTATCGTTGACCGGCAAGGTTTTGCCGATGGCCGAATCGGGCCTTTCGGGCAACTGTTGCGGGGGAGCCTTGTCGGCTCTACAGCTCACCGATGCCGAGCGCCAGCAGGTGGCTTCGGAAACGTATACCAGGCTGGAGGCTGCAAGTGCCAACCGTGTGGTGACGGCCTGCCCCCTTTGCAAGAAAACCATTGCCAGGCAATGTGGAACTGATGTGTGGGATATTGCCGAGCAGGTGGCCGGAGCCTTGGTGCTAACGGGTGAAAAAAGCTACTATGAAGAGGCAGTCCCTTTGGCTCGTGAGGGTGTTGACTGTTGATGAATCGATAATTTAGGGGTTTTGGGTTTGATTTTGCCAACAACAGCAATCGCAAAATTATTTAGGCGTTGAAATGGGGTGGGGATGTAAATAGCAAGTAAAAAAGCCATCGTTATTTGAGGCTTTTGCTGCTTAGTTCATTTCAGGTTGGTGGCAACAATACAACAACTCTATCAAATAATAAATCAAGTAAAATCAATAATTTGCAAATTAATTGCAAATTATTGATTTTGTCATTATGTTTGTGGAGTAAACATGAAATGGGACTAGAGATGTTAATAGAATTCAATGTAGAAAACTTCCTTTCTTTCAAAGACTTGACAACTTTGTCAATGGTCGCTGCTAAGTCTTTCAAAGAGCACAAGGAGAGCCATACCATATCAACCGCAAAAAACTTGACTTTATTGAAGTCTGCCGTTGTTTATGGCAACAATGCAAGTGGTAAAAGTAACTTGCTTGAAGCAATGGACTTTATGAAAGTGACTGTTCTAAATTCATTTAGGGATGCTTTAATTGGCAACAGCGAAAGAAAATTTCCATTAGAAAAGTTTGCATTAAGTTCAACCTCTGAAAAAGAAACAAGTTTTTTTGAAATCACTTTTTTGCAAAATGATATAAAATATCGTTACGGCTTTGAATTGGATTTTGAAAAAGTAGTTGCAGAATGGTTGTTTCACACAACAAGTAAAGAAGTTTGTTTGTTTAAACGAGATCTTCAAAAAATTGAGATCAACAAGTCAACTTTCAAAGAAGGGCTTGGTAAAGAGGAAGACGTTAGAGAAAACGTTTTGTTCCTTTCCTTTTTAGCGTATCATCAGAAATCGGAAATCTCCAATAGTATCATTAATTGGTTTCGTAATTTGAACTTTATTAACGGAATCCACGACCGGGGACACAAACGTTACACCATTGACAAACTTAAGTCCGATCAGCAATTTTTCCATTGGGTATTACACTTTATAAAATACTTGGAAATATCTAATCTTTCAACAACGGAAGAGGATGTCAATGAAGTTAATTTGGATACTCTTCGAGAAAAGGAAAAAGATGAAGAAATTATCAATCTTTTGACAAGCATACAGAAAATTCAATCTAAACAACCCAAACGAGATCAACTCATTACATATCATCGGAAATATGATGAGAATAATGTTTTGATTGATACTATCCCATTTAATTTTGATCAACAAGAATCAGAAGGAACAAAAAAACTCCTTTATTTGCTTGGACCTTGGTATGACACCTTAAAAAACGGAAAAGTCTTAATCATTGACGAACTTGATTCGCGTTTACATAGTCATTTAACATTAAGATTAATTGATTTCTTTCATCATTTCAATCAAAGTTCTGCACAACTTATTTGTGCCGTTCATGATATTTCTCTGTTAAACAAAGAAACTTATAGAAGAGATCAAATATGGTTTGTTGAAAAAAATCAATTTGGTGCCTCAGAATTGATTTCATTAGCAGACTTCAAAACTGATAAAGTTAGAAACAATTCTGCGTTTGATAAAAATTACTTGGAAGGGAAATATGGTGCCATACCCTATTTTGATATTGATGAAAAATTAAAGGAACTTTTGTATGGGAAAGGGGAATAAGTTTAATGAACGTAAAGCTTCGTCCTACAAAAGGGAATTAAAGGGCATTGAAACACGACAAGGAAGAAGGGAACCTTTAATTGTTTTAAGTTTTAAAGATTTTGATAGAAATCAAGGACAGAGTTTTCAAGAATGGGAAGACGTGAAATTGTTGGCGCTTGCTATTAGTAAACTTCGCGAAATTTGTCAATTGACTGTTGGACAGGCAACTGCTCAGAAAATTATAAAGGCATATACCAAAGTTGGTTTTCCTCCCGAATCAGGTTTTGAGCACCCAAAGCACGTTTTGCCAGATGTTACTTGGTGTTCCATGCACATTCAAGGGAAAGAGTGTGTAATCGGATACTTTGAAGATAATGTTTTTCAAGTTGTGTTTTTAGACAAAGACCACGAGTTTTGGAAGACGGAAAAGAAACGTACCTGATAAAAAAATACTGCTTTTTGG
>JAGPIS010000117.1 GCA_018054835.1 Breznakibacter sp.
ACCTCGCAACTGCAAAGAAAGGGTTTCTTAATTCGATGCAAACTACATAATACCCATTTAAACTGATAATGCCTCAAAGACCTACTTTGGGGTGGTTTGTCATGCAGTGACCTGAGTAGTTACCAAATACAAGATTGATGGCACCGGTGGCACTTGGGACACTTCCGACGATGTAACTGAGGATGAGGCTCAACCCTTCACCTGGACCCTAGTAAAATCGGACTTGACACACATCCACATCATGCAGACTGGCCCCGGCATCACCAAAAGCTACACAGTCACCGAACTGACTGCAACCACCTTAAAGTACGAGGACGATTTTGGCAAGAGCTATTCTTTTGTGAAAGTCAAATAACCCACATCCCTCCAATATTGGTTGGTGGTTCCTGCATGGCAACAAACGCCGCAAAACATTTGCATGACTTTTTTTAATGACTTTCAGATGAAAAAAACCCTCAAAATAGTCTATTTCAGCATTGGAGCTTTGGCCTTTTTGGCTACTATTGCCATCTGTTTCGCCATTTGGTTTGCCTTCACACCAGGGAAGCTAACCCCTTTCATCAGAAAGCAGGTGGCCAAAACCGTCAGCTGCCAATCGGAAATTGGCGAAGTGGAGTTGACTTTCTTCAGCACATTCCCAAGCTTCGGGTTGAAAATCACCAATTTTGCGTTATACCATGCCGAAACGACTGATACCATTGTTAAGGCCGAAGAGATGGTGGGCATACTCAACACCACGGCTCTATGGGCTCGCAACGAACTGGTTTTGAATGAAATCATATTTTCGAACGGCACCATCCACCTTTTCACCGACAGTTTGGGGCAGGTCAATTACGATGTTTTGATTGAAGAAAAAGAATCCCCACAAACGGAGGAACCCTCCTTCGATTTTAATGTCATTGAAATCGAAGGTATCAAGTTCAACAACATCAATCTATCGTATATCGATGAAGTGCTGAAAGTCAACACCTATATTGAAGCCTTATCGGCAAAACTAAGCGGTTCTTTGGCACAAAACCAATTTAAAAGCAGCCTGCTCGTCAACCAGTCAACGGTAACATTAAAGTACGACACCATACAATACCTGAACAGGGCCGATGCCAAGCTGCACCTCAATTCGGAATATGATCTGGCTCAACAGCACCTCTCCATCAACAATGGATCGGTTGAAGTGAATGAGTTGAATGTAGATTTCAACGGTGATATCACCAACGACACTCTTTCACAAAGCATACTCACCGACATCCAATACAACTTCAAATCATGGCCCGTGGGTTCCATCCTTTCATTGGTTCCAGAGGCTTACCAACAGTACCTACAAGGGATAAAGGCCGAAGGGATGCTTTCGTCATCGGGAAAAGTTAAAGGCGCCTACAGCGACAATTCATGGCCGATTTTCGACATCAACCTCTTGTTGGAAGATGGGACGCTGTCGCATCCTCTGCTACAACTTCCGTTGGACAATCTCTCGGCCAACCTTTCGGTATATGCCGATTGGCAAAAACCTGACGAATCGAAAGTCACTATCAACCATTTTGCGGCCCGGAGTCCCAAGTCGGAAATCAGCACCAAGGGCGCCATCAGCCAGCTGTTCGCCGACATCCATTGCAACCTCGAAACCAAAGGCAATCTATCGCTAGATGAAGTCAATATCTTCATCCCCAAGGAGCTGAAAACAACTACCCGCGGCTACATGGATGGAACCATCACCACCGATTTTTCGTTATCGCAGCTAACCAACCTGGAGCTTGAAAAGATGAAGCTGGCCGGATCCTTCGCGTTAAAAAACATCAACATCAAATACGATACACTAACCGTAACCACCAACCAATCGGACATTGAGTTTGCCCTGCCAAACCCTAACCCGTCAAGAAACAGCAGGCCATTCGTTTACGTCAAACTCAATTCAAAACAGTTCCATTTGGGCAGCCCGAAGACACTAAAACTGGATATGGAGGATGCCTCACTCGTATTGGAAGCCGCTGATTTGCGCGACACCACAAAGATAGCTGCTGTTTACTGCGCCTTCGACATCCAATCGTTGAATGCGCAGATGGACACCAGCTCCTTGTCCATCGTCAACCCGCATGGCAAACTAACCCTTCTGGCATCCCGTAAATTGCCCAATATGCCCGAAATACAGTTGGCATACAGAAGCGAGGCGCTGAGTGCCACCAGTGGAAAAAACAAGGCCAGCTTCAATAATTTGGATCTCAACACAACGGTCATAAACAACAAAAAAGAGAAAGAGATCCTAAAACAATGGATTGCAAGTGGCATGATCAACCTCGATAAAGCCAACATCCAGGTGTCGGCGCTGAACCATCCCATCGAAATCCCCGCCTTGGAAATGGATTTCACCCCCGAGGAGGTAAACATCCATAAGAGCGAGGTGAAAATCAGCCAATCCGACTTCCAACTGTCGGGAATCCTGAAAAATTTGATGCCTTATGTCAAAGGCGACTCTCTGTTGCGGGGCGATTTCAATTTCAGCTCAACCAACACCGACGTCACCGAATTGATGATGCTCACCAATGGCATTGGCAATTCAGAGGAAGAGAGCCTAAACAGCTCCTCTCCCTATATGGTGCCCAAGGGCATCGACATCGCGCTGAAGACTAAGATTGACAAAGCCAGTTTTGGAACCGACACCGCCACCAACATCAATGGTGCCTTGAGAGTGAGCGATGGATTATTGGTATTGGATGCCGTCAAATTCACCACACCGGCAGCCAAAATGCAGCTGACGGCCATGTATCGAACCCCACGCAAAAACCACTTGTTTGTGGGTCTCGACTACCACATGCTCGATGTGGAGATTTCGGAACTGCTGAAAATGATCCCCGACATCGACTCCATGATGCCTATGCTGCGGTCGTTTGGCGGAAGGGGTGAGTTCCACATTGCCGCCGAAACTTACCTCGACTCCATGTACAACATCAAGAAATCAACACTCAGGGGAGCCTCCTCCATTAAAGGGCAAAACCTTGTATTGATGGATGGCGAAACCTTCAGCGAAATTGCCAAAACACTCAAATTCAATAAAAAGACAGAGAACCGAGTGGACAGCCTGTCGGCCGAATTCACCATATTCAAGCAGGAGATTGATATTTACCCGTTCCTGATGGTCATGGACAAATACAAGGCCGTGGTGGCCGGACAACACAATCTGGATCTCAGCTTCAACTACCACATCTCGGTGGTGGACTGCCCTCTCCCCATCAAGCTGGGAATAGATGTGAAAGGCACCATGGACGATTTGAAATACAGTTTAGAACCTTGTAAGTACAAAGAATTTTACCGTCCCTCATCTCGTAGGGTGGTTGAGAATAAACAATTGGAGATTCGCAAGATGATCAGGGAAGCCTTGTTGCAAAAATTACAAACCAATAAGGCGGAATAGATTTTGTAAACCCGCAAATAATGGGAGTTTTTAAGGTGCCGAACTTTTCCTATATTTGCACCACCAATTCGATGGGGTGAAATTGTCAATTACATAAATATAAAATATTGCCAAGATGAGTAAATTGATCATTAAAAGTTTTGAAGAGCTAGAAAAATTAATAGGGTCTGAACTGGGCATATCCGATTACCATGAGTTCACTCAGGAACAAATCAACCTGTTTGCCGATGCCACACTTGACCATCAATGGATTCATGTGGATACCGAAAAAGCTCAAAAAGAGTCTCCATTCGGCAATACCATCGCCCATGGTTACCTCACCTTGTCGATCCTGCCCCACCTTTGGAACCAGATTGTGGATGTTCAAAACTTGAAACTACAGGTGAACTATGGCATTGAAAAACTGAAATTCAACCAGCCGGTGATTGTCAACAACCGCGTCCGTCTTCATGCCAAGTTAATGAATGTGGTAAACCTGAGGGGAGTTTGCCGTGCCAACATTGGCGTCAAACTTGAGATTGATGGCAACAAAAAACCTGCCTACGAGGCTGAGATCGTGTTCCTATACCATTTCAACGATTGATATAAAACCATCAAAACGAATTGAAGGGGCTGCCAAAAAGTTTGACAGCCCCTTTTCAGCTTTCAACGTGTAAGTTAGAACTCGGCCAGGTAGCCTATTAGATTGGCATCGGTGTTGGTCAAGTTGAACTTTTTCCGGACCCGAGCCCTCGATACTTCTATGCTTTTCACATTTTGGTGGGTGATGGAAGCAATCTCCTTGGTGGACATATTCAACCGCAAAAAAGCACACAGCCGCTCTTCGGAAGGAGTCAATTCGGGGTGCCTAGATCGCAGTTCGGAATAAAAATTCAAGTGCACCTGTTGGAAGCGGTATTCAAACTCTTGCCACACTTCGTTGTCCACCTCCGATTGGAGCTCGAGAATGATGCGCTGAACAGATGGTTTCAATTCCGGCTTCATGTTTTCTTTCAAGTCGAGCAGTTTTTTAGCCACACTATTGATCAGTTCATTTTTACGAACCAAGTAAAGCACATTGGTGGCAAACTCCTTGTTTTTCATCTGCATCTCATTCTCTAGCTGCTTTTTCTCCAACAAAGTCTTCTTGTTTTTGGTTTGCCTAATCACCAACAATAATAAAACTACCACAATAATAAAAACCAGAAGCAGCGTCACCAACACAAACACAAAGCGCATCTTCTGTTTTTCAAGGTAAACTTGCCGCTCATACTTGGCCAATTCGTAATTGGACTGAAGTTGAAATGCCTGTCGGATTATTTTGTCGTTTTTGATGCTATCGTTCAAGACGGTATAATTCTTATGTGCCACCAACGCCTGGTCGTACATCCCCATGCGCTCATAAACCTGGCAAAGGGCTTGACTGCAATTCATCTGAGTTTCGAGACTGCCAATCTTCATGGCAAGCCCTTGGGCTTTTAAAGCTGTCCAGCGGGCACTGTCTATCTGATTTAGAGCCAGGTAATACTCCACCATAAACTGATGTGCTTTGGCCAACCCGTCCAAATCACCAATCCGTTGCCTGGTGTCTATTGATTTCTGAAAATATTGACGGGCTAACCCAAAATCTTTTCTCTTCACCTGGTTCAATCCCAAATTATTGTATATTACCCCAAGTGTATGATAATCTTTCATCTCTAGGGCTGACCGCAAAGCCTCCTGAATATACTCTCTATGGCGAGCAACATCCCCCATATTGTTATAAATGGATGCGATATTGTTATATAAGACAGTTTTGAACTCAGGTCGTTCCTTTAGAATAAACTGTCCTTTACTATTGAGATCGTTCAAAGCTTTTTGATAGTAGGCAAGCGCACGTTCCTCATCGGAAAGGCGGTCGTAAATAGCTCCCAGGTTGACATTCACCCCAATAACCCCTTTGATGTCGTCGATTTGTTCATAGATGGCCAATGATTTCAAGTAGAGGTTCAACGACTCCTTGTAGTTTCCCAAAAGATATTCGTTGCGGGCAATCACGGTGTTGAACTGGGCAATACCGAGATCGTCATTTAAGGCTTGTGCGAGTATCAATACTCGTCGCGCATAGGTCTTTGAAGAGTGCATATCCCATTTACCGGCCTCATCACTGAGCGCCTTGAGCAATTCGAGCTGCCGGTTTTTGTTTCGCGATTCATTGAGCAGCATGAGCAAACTATCAGTTGCTATATGATTTTGAGCAATCAATAACGGACCGAGAAAAAAAAGCAGCAAATAAATACAGATTAAATATCGGCTCAATTTCATTAATACACAGATTTAGGTTAGGGCGATGGCATGTCGTTAAGACAATACTCATGGTTAAATATACATTAAAATGGATAAAATACGCCTCCCCTCCGCACAAATATTGATGGCTAAGGTTTTCCACTCTAACAATCAAATATTTAGCATCAAAATGCTAAGGTGTTTTAAGGAAAACTCAGCGTCACATTATCAATTTTCATAAGGTGTATTTTCAGCCTGATAGAATTAAGGTAAGGTCAATCAGGATATTGCGCAAGAAGATAAAACTAACTTCGAAAAAAAAGCAATGTCGAAAAAACCCATAGAATCAGCAGAAGATAAAAAGATCAAAAAGCTTATTGAAGAGCGGGAGACCAAAATAAAAGCCTTTAAAAAACTATTGAAGAGTATTGAAAGCAATCCCAAAAAATAATTTCTTTTTTAACTTAAACATATATTTATGAAAATTAATCAAACTGCCTTGCGAAGTTGTTTATGGCT
>JAGPIS010000118.1 GCA_018054835.1 Breznakibacter sp.
ATGGATCTTGATCGAAGCATGAAGCTACTGAAGGATTATGTTGAGAATGGCGTGATTAACTCCAAAATAACCATCGAAGGCATTTCACAACAGCCGGATCGTTACCTGATCGGGTTAAAAAACCGTTGCACCAGCCAGGCCTTGGATTCGGCCATGCATGAAACCTTCGTGGAATTAACCCGATTGCTGGAGTTGAACAATATACCGATAACACAAACCTTGTCCTGCTATTATGATTTTGGGATCAATGCCAATAAGCAATGCGAATTTATGTGTGCGGCCATAACGCCAGAGCCAATAAAAAAAGCCGAAATCCCAACAGCATTGGTATCCGGCAAAATAAAGGGCTCTAAAACCCTAAAGATAAATTATACAGGCGACTACAAACATTTGGGGAATGCATGGGTGACAGGATTAACCTACATACGAGCCAAAGGGCTGAAAGTGAGGAGAAGGATTCCCCCCTATGAGATTTACATCCACACCGACGCGAACAGTTCTGCTCCACAAGAGTGGAAAACAGAACTGTACATTCCTTTACGCTAGAGTCTATAGTCTCAGTGCCACTGAAGCATTTTCGGGTAATCCGCGGAAAATGGAGGCGGCATCTTCGCGTGTCATTTCAATCATGATTCCCGGGGTGTATTCCGGCAGTTTGAACTTGGTCAGCTGCAAAGAGTTTTTCTCAATTTTCTCGATCCTTTGTTTCAGCAAAAATGGAATCGCCTTCCACCCTTCGCCATGTTCTTGCGAAAAAGTTATTTGCAGTCCATTGTTCAACGACAGGTTATAAAACAGAGGCTTTTCCTCTTGCTCAACGGCCTGTTGTTTATCCAGAGCCTCCTGAACCACAGCAGCATTGGCTTCGATGGTATCCTTGGGAGCTTTTTTCAGTTTGATGGGTTCTTTGCTGAAGGAGGCTTCGTGGGAAACCACCACGGCAGGCTGGCCAATAATATTGAGAATAGCCTCAGGCTTCAGGGCTTCGAACAACTCGCTCCTATAATAACGTTTGATAGGGGCCGAATGCACCACCACACCTTGCATTTCGAGAAAAACCAAACTATCCACCAAGTCGATGGTGACACAAATGGAATCACTTTTTGCCATTGCCAAGCGTGACTGCCAAAATGCACTCTCTTTGCGGAGTTTATAAACACCGGGCAATTCGTTACCCGGCATTGGGCTTTCGGTTTGATAACGCTCATTGATTTCGACGATCTTTTTGTTGATCGACAAAATATTGGCTACCGTATAAACCACCGAAAAAACAAATAGAATACCGGACACAATCCAGATCAGTCGGGCATTTTTATAATGTTTAACCACCTTATCGAAATACTCTTTGAGCATTCCGGATGAATGAGAAGAATGATCCATAATAACTTAATTAATAGATATATACTTTTGAGCCGTTTTGCAAAGTTTTATAAACTGCCTCCAAATCTTCATCGCCCATACGCACACAACCATGGGTAACCGACTGTCCCAGAAAACGCTGATAGAGGGTGCCGTGAATCAGATAACCATCGCCTAGAGCAAGGGCATAATCGCCCAAAGTACCGGATTCATAGCGAGAAGGATGGCCTGCCGGAGGAATGGGAATTCCCTCTTCCACAAAGGCCCAGTCGGGTTTGATCCAAACCGGATTGGTGATTTTACTGATGACCCGCCGCACACCTTTGGGCGTTTTAAACACCCATGTTTTCTTTTCGGTATATAGTTTTGTATAACTACCAGTAGAGCAAAATCCGCGGCGCACCTCTTTGCGTTTATTAAAGAGGCGGTACTCGTTTTGGGTGGTGTTGATGATGGCATAAGGGGTATTGGGGGTTAGTTTCTCAAACTTAACCTGCAAAGTATTTGTCTCTTTTTCAAGCTTGGCTGTCAATTGTTCTGCCTCTTCCATGGAGAGGGAGGTGGCTGGCTGGTGATCGGCCTGGACAATAAGTTTCTGCAAGCCTGGGGCACCCCAAAGCAAATAGGCAGCAAAAAATGCCAAAACAACCACTAATTCGATGACCGTAACGACAGTCCGTAAGGCAACCTTAGCCAATCCGGGTTTAGATGGTGCCGGGTTTGTGGGTATATTATTATCCATAAGCATTATTTTTACAATTCACTATCAATTAGAGTTTCCGTTTGAACAATTCATCGAAGCTCTTCAACGATCCCACGATAACCACCGGGGTACCCTCCGAAACTGTCGAGAAGAGAGACTCCATATCTTTATTGGAGAGTGCCACACACCCTTCGGTCCAATTGGCACCCTGCCCGCCATGTCCATGAATCTCGATTAGGCCGCCAATACGAGCCCGTTTGGAGATCCTTCCAGCTTTTTTGGCTTGGTTGAACCGTTGATAATCCTCTTCGTTGGGGTAATTCAGCAAGAAAGCACGATGATAAATAGTACTGCCGTGACCTTTTTTCTTCACAACCGAATAAACACCTTCGGGGGTAGCTTTATCACCCTGATAATGTTTATCGCCGATCCAGTTTTTTCCAAATTCGGCATCGTATCTGGCCACCTCTTTTCCTGCACGGTAAAGATAGCAAGAAAATGCGAATTTATCGACCACAATGGCATAACCTCCGGTAGCCCTACTCTTATGAATAACCTTCTCAAAATGAGATTTCCAACGAGGATATTCATCAAAGTAGTCCTTAACATATTCACCAACCTCTTTCAGCACTTTCACAATGAGGGAATGGCTCATATTAGCCTTTTGGTTGGCCAGGTTCAAGTCGCCACGTTCCAAGGCCAATTCTGCTTCGGAAAGGAGCAGTTTGCTTTTCAGTGCCAATTTGGGCAGCGATGCCGGCAAAGGCATGTGCTTGAAAGTCGATTCAAAATAGTCGCAATCTGTGTTGAGCTCCTTCAGCAGAGAGGTCAATTTGGTTGAGATCACCTTTTTGTTTTTCGCACTCGATTTTGAAGCCGCGATGGCGCCCAGCCGGGCTTTATTGGCCAGCAAGGCCACTCGGGTATAATCGCGTCGGAACCAAATTTTCTCATTCTCCTGTTTCCAATGCTTCAAGGCCGAATCGTAGTTATTCTTGGCTTCGCGGTGCAATTTTTCGGCAAAAGTTGGCGACTGGTTTATTTTAGCATCATGAAGAGCCTTGCGGGCAGCTTCAAGTTGCTGAATGGGTGGTTCAGGGTAGGTGAGATAGACGTAACATAACAACAGAAGAATCAGCGAAACCAGATAGATCCACCAAAACTTTTTAAAGTTGTTTTTCAAAAAAAACATAAGCAAAATAGAAAATGACCGGTTACAAAAATCCCGGAGCATTAAATTACTCCGGGATTTCTAATCAAATAATTCAAATATTATTTTTTCTTTTTCTCAATAGCAGCTTTCAATTCTGCATTGATAGATAAAGCTTTGTCTTTAGCAGCTTTAACTTTGTCGATGGTTGGGATGAATACACCACCATCAAAAGCACTTTGTCCTTCAGCGATAGCAGCTTCAACACCAGCTAAGTCAGCTTTGATAGCCTCAAGAGCAGATGCACCTTCTTTACCGCGGGGTGCTTTTTTAATCAATTCGTTGTTTTCAGCAACTACTGTAGCAACTTCAGCAATTACAGCAACGATTTCTTGTTTAACAGCTTCTTTACGTTCAGCAGATTTTACTTTAACGTCAGCAGCCATAGCAACAACGCCATCTAATTGAGCACGAACTACGTCGTAGTTAGCGAACATTTTAGATTTTTGAGTTTCGATGTTGTTTTGAGCAGCATTCAAAGAATCTTGAACCTGAGCAAGCAATTCAGGAACATACAATTCTGCTTCAGCCAATTTTGCTGAATCCAATGCAGCTACAGCAGCATCAACTTTTTCTTGTGGCAATTTGTCGCAAGAAGACAAAGAAACAACCAATGCAAGACCGGCAAGACCGGCTACGAAACTTTTTTTCATTTTTATTCCTCCAAAAGAATAATTAAGGTTTATTTTCTAATTTTGCAAACAGATAACAATGAATAATCATAGCTTTGAATACTCAATATTTTCATGTTTCGATATTAAGACGCCTGAAATGAGTAAAGTCACAAAAAAAATAGTAATTTTTTTCTACCATCGCGTAAATGTCTGTGAATAAGCAACAAAAAAAGTCGGATGACGATATTCTATTCGAGATTCAGGAACACAACCGATCCGAATTGTACGCAGTATTGTATAAGAAATATGAGCCCAAGGTATTGGACAAATGCTATTCATTACTGAAGGATAAGGAGCTTGCCCGTGAATTCACGGCCGACATCCTCACCAGAACCTATGAGCGTTTGGGCAGCTTCAAGAAGAATGCCTCCTTTTCGTCGTGGCTCTATTCCATCACCTACAATTATTGTATCGACTATTTGCGCACCAAAAAGAAGCTGCATTACCCCAATTGGAATGACAGCAACGAAATTCCTGAAATCATTGATGAGCAGGATGAGGAAGCCGCACAAATATCGTATGAGGAGTTGATCAAGGCCTTGGAGAAGATACACCCGGAAGAAAAAACGCTGATCCTGATGAAGTACCAGGACAACATCCCAATCAAGGAGATTGCAGCGGCGTTAAGGGTTAGCGAGAGTGCGGCCAAAATGAGACTTAAAAGGGCGAAAGCTAGAATTTTATATATTGTCAAAGAATCGAATGAACAATTTAAGTGACCTTTTGTCTTCATTCCGTCATAAAGATAAAACGGATGAAATAATGGTGAAAAATATTTTCAACAAACTTTTTTCAAGGCAGGAAACCAGGCCTCCGGCAATCATTGAAAAGGCATTCGACGTTTTTTTCAAGGAGGCAACCAGTGCAGAGTGGCATAAAGTAGGATCCCATGCCTTTGAGGTGATGTTCTATGAACTGGAGAAAGAACATATTGCCAGGTTCAACAAGGATGGGGAACTTATTGACCACCGCATCAACATCAAGCCTGAGGAGCTGCCAATGGAGGTTTTCGAATCGGCCCGTTCGAAAGGGGAAATTATGAGTGCCATTGCCATTTACCACATACACACGTTATTCGCATACGAGATCATTTTCCGCAACACCGATAAAATAAGATTTGTGATGCACCTGACGCCGTCGGGGGAGATCAAGACGGTGGAGAAATTATAAGACCAAAAAAGGAAAAAACTCAACAAAATAGAAGCGGGTGTCCAAAAAATTTGGACACCCGCTTTCAATTTTCATCCTATTGATCAGTCGAGCCTGAAATGGTAGGTGATGGTACCTTTTTGCACCGCATTTGCAGCTGGATTCTCATTAAACCTGGCTTTATAAGCAGCTTCCTTGGCCACATTCCACAGGGTGGTATTTTGAATGGTGGTTCCTTTCATGGTGACGGTAGCACCGGTGACTTTTCCGTACTTGTCCACAATGATTTCGACCACCACGGTACCCTCCTCTTGTATATTGTAAACCGGTTTGGGCAATGACCCCACCAGCGAACGACCCGACAAACTAAAGGAGTTACCCTTTGAGCCCAATCCCGAACCTTCGCGGTTGGTACTGTTGGGATCACCCGTGAGGCGTCCTTGGTTGCCAGTGCCGCCAGCCACACCTTCGGAGGTGTTGGTGCCGGTACCTTTGCCGGCAAATCCTTTGGCAATATTGTTGCGAGCTTCCTGGGCCTTGCGAGCCTGCTCCTCAGCTTTTTGTTTTTTCAGGGCTTCCTCCTTGCGGATGCGTTCTTGCTCTTCGCGTTCTAGGCGGTCCTGACGATCCTTCTCGTCCTTGACTTTCTTATCCTCTTCCTTTCGCTTCTTTTCAGCCTCGCTCTTTTTGCGGGCTTCCTCTTTCTTCAGGGCGGCAGCCTCCTCAAAATCCTGGGTGTTGATTTTTTCGGTGCTCACCTTCTCCTGCGAAGCACTTTTCACCGGTGGAGGTGGTGGAGGCGTTGTTTCCACGGGACGGGCTGGCTGGGGTTCGTTTTGCATGGGCTCCACATCACCCATGCCGGTATCGCCATCGCCAAAATTCACCAATAGCCCCTCCTCTTCCATCGGCATATTTTTAAGCGACAGAAAAATGCAGAGCAGTATCAGCAACGCATGAAAAAGAATAGTCCCTGCGAGTCCGTGCGGACGATATTTATTCTCCTTATCCATCAGCTTTTACTTTGCCCGGGTGGCCAGAATTAATTTATACTTGTTATCC
>JAGPIS010000119.1 GCA_018054835.1 Breznakibacter sp.
AGAAAACGGAAAAGCGACCAAGTAGCCATGATCATGATGGACAAAAAGCCCACATCCTTGATGTTGTAGAACGACTCGGCAAAAAAGCGGGGCGAGAGGATCAGCATGGTGGCGCCTAAGAGCCCGTAAAACGGGGATTGAAACACCAGCCTGATTATGTCGAACAATGCTAAGGTAGCCAAGAAGAAATAGAAGAACGTAATGAAATGGCGGAGCCACCAATTGGTGCGGCTGTCAAGCTGGAAACCAGTCAGCGCCTCGGCAGCCAACATGGGCATTTGAAGGAAAATACCATAATCCTTATCCGTATAATCGTGAAGGCTGGGGATCTTCTCCCCCATCCCGGATGCCTTCTCATTGACTTTTTGAGCCATCGAAGGGAAAAGGCTCTCCAACACATAATTGGCATTAACGATACCAGTCAGCTTCTCGGGCCGTTCATCCCACGAGATGCCATAATCCCTGACACACAACAAACCTAGGATAAAATAGAGGCTAAAAAATAACACCACCCAAAAACGGCTGCTCCTACTCAATTTGACAACCAACTGTTTCATGCATCCACATTATCTTCTTCAACAATATAAAGGGGGCGCTTTTTCACATCTACATTGATGCGCGCCAGGTATTCGCCAATAATGCCGATGGCAATCAACTGAATGCCACCAATGAACATGGAACTGACAATCAACGAAGTCCACCCGGTGATGGTTTGCTCCAACACAAAATTGGAGTAAAGGGCATACAAAATAACGCCAAATGCTATGGCCGACACAATGAAACCTGTGATGGAGGCCAACTTCAGCGGGGCATTGGAAAAGGCAGTGATGCCATCCAACGCGAAACGGAACATTTTACGGTAGGAATAGCCAGTTTTGCCATTCAACCGCTCCTCGCGGTCATACTCCACACCGATGGTGCGGTAACCGGTCCAGGCGATCATGCCGCGCAGGAAGCGGTTGCGCTCGGGCATTTGATTGATTACCCGAACCACCTCACGGTCAATCAGCCTGAAGTCGCCCGTGTCCAAAGGAATGGCCACATCGGTCAATGAGAGCAGCACGCGGTAAAAAAGCTTGGCGGTAGCCCGTTTGAGCCAAGTTTCGCCCTGACGGATTCGCCGCTTGGCATAAACGATTTTATACCCCTCCAGCCATTGAGCGTATAGATCAGCGATCAGTTCCGGCGGATCCTGCAAGTCGCTATCAATGATGACAACTGCCTCCCCACAAGCTTTCTCCAGCCCTGCCGTAACGGCCACCTGATGGCCAAAATTGCGGGTGAACGAGAGGTATCGGACACAACCATCCTCTCCGGCCAAGGATTTGATGATGGCCAAAGAGCCATCGGCACTGCCATCGTTGACAAAAATAATTTCATGGGCAGGTGAAATGGCTTCCAATACCGATTTCAAACGGGCGTATAAAACAGGCAGGTTGAACTGTTCGTTGAAAACAGGGACAACTACCGAGATAACTTTATCCATACAATGAGCAACTTAACATCAAAATTAAACATCACTTCAAAAAAAAGGTATGTCATTTGGGATCATGAGCATCTGATCAATCGCATCATCGACATCCAGAACCCGTTTCGTGTCTTCTTTTATTCTATATATTCGCATAAATACCCCGCCAGACTCATAGCTGCAATAGCACTTTTTCCGTGAGAAATAATCGATTTCCCAATCAGGCCTATTCCCAATATTGGTGTAAACCACATAATGATTGGTGAGCGTGTCAATATCGCTAAAACGCCTTGTATCCCCGCTTAAATCAGCTGCATCAAGCGGAGCGGTGTTGGGAAATCCGAAGCCAACTTTTTCAAGCGGGATGCTGAAAGTGTCAAAATGGTTGATCACGCGTTCGCGCAATTCATAGTAAGGTAGGTGCGCCAAGGTGCTGTCCCAGGCTCTGGCCTTCCGCTCGGGATAGGGAATCAGGTTGGAGGCCAGCATAAGCACAGCACCCACCACCATCAAAACGGCAGCCACCTTCTTTTTCCACAGCCGCCGCACCATCAACAGCACAAGCAGCTCGAACAGGATAAAATGCATGGCGAAATAACGGGGTCCGAAATTGTTGGATAATGGCAATGTGATTACCAGCATGACCAATGAAACAGTCAATAGCAAAACACCTAAGGACGCGGGAACACTCTTCAACATTTCACGCCAGCCAAAACGCCACAGGCCAAAAAACAGCAACAACCACCAAAAAAATTTACCCCCCTCCACACTAAACCAACCGAGGGTCAACAGGTTTTTAACCAGCCCTGCGAAACCGGCCCATTGGCGATCGTCCACCCAAGCCGAATCGGGATGCAATAAAAAAACGCCTAAAATGGTTTTGCGGTAGATAAGGAAGCCCAACATGACCACCACAGCGGGAATAAAGGGTACGAAACTATGCCAGAGGATCGACAAATGATGCCTGCCCGGCATCGCCCTGCCATTCATAAAAACATACCACAATCCCAACCCCGACGCCATGGCAAAGGCTCTCATGCTGGTTGCCGCCAATAGGAAAACGGCCAGCATCAACCACCAACGCTTTCGATCCAATATCGAATTGACACCCAGCAGGAAAAAGAAAAACAGGAAAATATCGGAGGAAGTAATCAACAGTTGCGTCAGCAAAACCGATTCAACCACCAAAACCATAAAGAAAAGGTAATAGAACATGGTTGAGGCATAGCGCTTCAACAACCGGTGCAACTGGAAAACAACACCAATCCCCATCAACATCATACCCATGTGGGTGACCAACAATGTGCGCCCAAACAACTTCCATGAAGCCGCCACATAGAAATGAACCAAGGGTGGCTCGGCCACAAAGGTCGAAGGATACGCAAAGTTGAACAACCCATGTTCATAGAGAAAAGTTGCAGGAATAGAAACACCTGCAATGGAATCCCAAAAGAAACCGTTGTTGGAAAAAAACACCCGCAATGAAACATAAATGAGTATGACTGCGATCAGAAAAAAACGCTGGAAAGTCACACGTGAATTAGGGTTACCAATCAACATAGCAAATCAAAAAGTAAGATTAACATATAAGACCAAAAGTAATTATTTTTTTCAAATACTAATCAATTACCTTCTTATTGTTAAACCTGATGCCAAAAAAACGCAAAGGTAGCCACAAAGCGCAACAGAGAACATTTACTTATATTTTATTGAAAATAGTTGCGGTTTAATTAGCTTTTATTACTTTTGTAGTCGTATTGATTACATATTTAAAAACAAACCCTGTCTTGTTTGAATAATGTATCAATAACACCTACCCTTTTTTAAATGACCCAAATCAACAAAATAAGAGATGCCAGCGCATCTCTTATTTTATATTAAGCCAGTTACTTCGAGCCAATGCCGACTTGTTTTCCGAATCCGAATAATAGAGCTACCTTTGTGCAAATATTTTGATGACAGGTATGAGTTTTAAAGAGATGAATCTGAGCAAGCCATTGCAAAACGCATTGGACGAAATGGGACTAACCAAACCAACCACCATACAGGAAAAGACATTCCCAGTTGTTATGTCGGGGCGCGATGTATTGGGAATAGCACAAACCGGAACCGGAAAAACCATTGCCTACCTGCTGCCCTGTTTGCGTCAATGGAAATTTGTTAAACAGACTGCACCCCAGATACTCATATTGGTACCCACCCGCGAGTTGGTGGTACAGGTAACGGAAGTGATCGAGAAACTAACCGCCTATATGAATGTACGCATTGGAGGCGTTTATGGCGGTGTGGGCATGCAACCGCAAGCCATGATGGTGAGCAATGGGCTCGATGTGATTGTGGGCACCCCCGGCCGTCTGCTCGATTTAACCCTCAACGGATACCTTTCGCTCAAAGCGGTTAAGAGGCTGGTGATTGATGAGGTGGATGAGATGCTGGATCTGGGTTTCAGAACACAGCTAACCCGCATTTTCGACCTGCTGCCCGCCAAACGGCAAAACCTGCTTTTTTCGGCCACCATCACCCAGGATGTGGAGTCGATCATGGATACTTTTTTTAACAATCCAGAAAAGGTTGAAGCCGCACCCACCGGAACCCCCTTGGAGAACATAGAACAAATTAGCTATGAGGTGCCAAACTTCAACACCAAGATAAACTTGCTCAAACACCTGTTGGCTCAAAAGGAGGAAATGAACAAGGCATTGGTTTTTGCAGCCACCATCGAATTGGCCGACCAACTCTACGAGAAGGTATCCTTGTTGTTCCCCGATGAAACCCAAGTGATTCACTCCCGCAAAGCGCAAAACCAGCGCTTCAATGCCGTCAGAAGCTTCCATGCGGGGGAGATACGCATCCTGATTGCCACCGATGTCATTTCGCGCGGGATGGACATCAGCGAAGTGTCGCATGTAATCAACTTCGACATCCCCGGCGAACCGGAAGCCTACATGCACCGCATTGGACGTACCGGCCGTGCCGACAACCTAGGAACTGCCATTTCGCTGTTTTCCCCTTCAGAAAAGGAGAAACTGGAAGAGATACAAAATTTAATGAAATTTGAGCTTCCCGTTGTGGAACTACCCCAAGAGGTAGAAATTTCGCAAATCCTCACAAATTACGAGCAGCCATCCTTTAAAATGAAGAATGCATTAACCAAGATTGCGGTTCAACCAGGTGGTGCTTTTCATGAGAAAATTGATAAAAACAAAAAGACCAACGTACGCATCTATTACGCTGATTTGATGCGCAAGAAATATGGCAAACCAAAAACAAGGGGCCAAAAACCCCGAGGGAAAAAGAAATAATTTGACAACTTTTTGATAACACCTGACAAAAAAAGTTTGATAAAATAGAATAAAGCCTAACTTTGTTAAAGCAAAAAATAAAGCAATTGATCATGGCAAAAGGACAAGACCAACAAAAAGCTGTTAAAAAAGAGCCGCTAAAAACAGCGAAAGAAAAGAAAGAAGAAAAGCGGGAAAAGAAAGCGAAGAAAAAATAATTAAGGCATACCATTCCTTCGGAGATGGGATTTTAAAAGATACAACAGGGGAGATTTTGATCTCCCCTGTTGTTTTTTATCAACCCATAGACAAAAAAACATCACCAGATTATTTTCAAAATAAAGAAACCCAGGTAACTTTAAGAGACAAACCCAACCATTTAAACAATGGAATCCATTCTACACAATTACGCCAGAATGTACCTTGAGCATCTGGCGGAGACCAAGCCAACCATGCTACGCAAAATGGCCAAGGAAGAACCTGACGAGCTGATAGGAATATTGGCCGCCAAGGTGAGAACCGGCATACAGTGGGAGGCGTATTACTCGAAACAGGGATTTAGGGAGGACGAAGTGATGGAGCTGGTGAACGCGATACTATGCCCCCCTGAGGACGAAGTGAGTAACCACCCCATGAGCATGGCGGCAAGCGACAAAATTTTCACCCAATTATTGAAGCGGGAAAGCAAAAAAGCCATTTGAAACCTATGTTTCAAACGGCTTTGTACTCAGGATGAGACTCGAACTCACACAGCCTAACGGCCACTACCCCCTCAAAGTAGCGTGTCTACCAATTTCACCACCTGAGTATTTGTGAGCAGAAGACGAGACTCGAACTCGCGACCCCAACCTTGGCAAGGTTGTGCTCTACCAACTGAGCTACTTCTGCATGATTGCTACCAGAACTGTTCCCTGATTGCGGATGCAAAAATACAAAGCTTTTTTTTATCTGCAATAGATCGAACCAAAATTTACCGCAACAATCCTGTTTTTTTTATCAACACACTCGTTCCATGTCAGATAAAGCCACATATTTCAGTACAATGACAATCATATGGCCATCATGCTGCGTTTTTTAGGATTTTTTTCTTAATTTTCCACCTTGCATTCCAAACATTAATTGAATTCATACGTAAGCAACAGGTGGTATAAATATAAACTTATGGCAGGTATATTTGATTTCCTTTTTGGCGGAAAATATCCGTCCACATCGAAATATGAGAAAATTGCGGATCAAAGAGCTTCGGAATACAAGCGCTTTTTAGAATTCGCTGATTCGGACACATACAAAAGATATTTGGAGCTGGACGAGCTGATCCATACCGGGGAGTTTGAAAAACGGGTGCATACGCTCAAAACGGAGAAATTCAAGGAGACCGAAGCCTACCG
>JAGPIS010000120.1 GCA_018054835.1 Breznakibacter sp.
CAATAGCCCAACCCTGGACAGGTTTTTAAGTGGCCATACAGGTACAGCCAGCTCGCCTGCCAAGCTGTCGCCTTCGGTGCTGTCTGGAACCCAACAAACATCAAAGGCCGAAAGCATCAAATCGATGCCAAAAGAGACCATCCATCGACGTAAACCGTTTTTCTTTTGAGTGATAAAAGGTGATAGCTGGTGGGTGATGATGATGGATTGGCATCGCCTGTTGCGTACCCCATAACGGTTATCGGAGATGATGACATCGATGCCATATTTTTTCACAATGGCTCTGGTTTGGCGGTGTTCCAACCATATCATGTAAAAAAAGCGGGGCAGCTGTTCAATCAATTTGGTGACTTGGCGCGATGTTTTCGAAAAGCGTGGCGAGAAGCTGGGCAATTCGACCCATTGGAGGTTTGGAAACTCTTCGCGCAGGAAAGCCAACGAATTGCCTTCACCCCCTAGCAGCACCTCATGCCCTTCGCGGCGGTAACGGCGAATGACTGGAACTAGCCTTGTGGCATGTCCCAGCCCCCAATTGAGTGGGGCAACCAATATTTTCAATTTTCCCTCCATGTAACATTTTTTAGCCTGAAACAATGACGTCGCCAACGATCGGCCGAACCCTCGCGGCAATGGCATTCAATTCCTCCAAGGCCACTTTGGCAATGCTCTTGACCGGGGTGTCGCGCTCAATAGTGTATATCATCACCTGGCGGGGTTTGATCTCTTCCAACAACATCAACCAAGGCTCCAGATCGGCTTCGGAAGTATTGTCGAAAGGATGTCCATCCATATCACCCCTGATAAACATAGTTTGTATGGTCAGCTGCCCATTGAAGGCCTTCAACTGCGCCACAACTTGGGGTAGTGAAAAAGGATAGTTGGGACGGTCGAGCAGCTCGATGGTCGATTGGCGACCAGAGTCAAGTTTCAAGATATTATCGTCCACCTTTAACAAGGCATCGAAAACCTGCTTGTTTCTTAGGCGTGAGGCATTTGAAAGTACTGCTATTCGGGCATCGGGACAGTAGGTGTTCCGGATGGCTATGGTGTCGTCGATGATGTTGGCAAAATCGGTGTGCAAAGTAGGTTCGCCATTGCCAGCAAAAGTGATCACATCGGGTTTCAATCCTTCGGCCTGCATGGCCACCAGCCGGGCGGTCAATGCAGTTGCCACTTCGGTGCGTGATGGAAAAACAGCCTTCACCGCCGCCGCAGAGGGGTTGAACCCGCACTCGCAGTAGATGCAGTCGAATGAACAAATTTTGCGGTCAATCGGAAGCAGGTTGATTCCCAGCGACACACCGAGCCGACGGCTTTTAACAGGACCAAAAACTAGTTGATCAAATAAAAATGTTGCCATTGCGCCTATGATGTTATGAAATGGATTTGCTTATGGTAATGCCTCACACGGCTTCCACCGCAACAATTTCAGGAACGGCTTTTTTCACTACCACCTCCACCCCATTGCGGAGGGTTTGAATGCTGAAGTGACAGGAGGAACAGGCTCCTTGCAGGCGCACCAGCACCCGCAAATCATCGGTTATGTCCACCAATTCAATGTCACCACCATCGGCCACCAGATAAGGACGGATGGTTTCCAAAGCGAGCAAAACTTTTTTGCGAATCTCGTCCATATTATTTGTTTTTAATTTGAACCACCTGAGTGGCCTCCATGGAGGCGTTGCGGTGTTCCACAGCAGCCACCACACGCTCGGCCAGCCCGGCAAACGCCAATCCCATCATGGAATCGACCTGCAAAGCAGCTGGCTGTCCATTGTCGCCACCTTCGCGTATTCCCTGTACAACAGGTATTTGACCCAACAAAGGAATGGAGAGTTTCTCTGCCAATTGACGACCGCCATCCTTCCCAAAAATGAAGTACTTATTTTCGGGCAATTCGGCCGGCGTAAACCAAGCCATATTTTCCACAAGCCCCAACACAGGCACATTGATGTTTTTTCCGGTGAACATGCTCACGCCTTTCACAGCATCGGCCAAAGCAACAGGCTGTGGGGTGGTGACAATCACCACGCCGGTGACAGACAGCGTTTGAACCAAAGTCAAGTGGATGTCGCTGGTGCCGGGTGGCAGGTCGATGAGCAGGTAGTCGAGCTCACCCCAGTTGCCATCGGTGATCAATTGCTTTAAAGCATTGGTGGCCATAGCACCACGCCACACCAGGGCATCTTCGGGATTGACAAAATAGCCAATGCTCAAGAGTTTGACCCCATATTTTTCAACCGGGATAATCCGGTCGTGGTTATCAATCTTCTCAATCACGGGACGGGCTTGAACCGTATCGAACATGATGGGCACCGAAGGGCCGTAAATATCGGCATCAAGTAGCCCCACGCTGTATCCGGCCTGAGCCAGAGCCACCGCCAAATTGGAGGTGACGGTCGATTTCCCTACCCCACCCTTTCCGGAGGCCACGGCAATAATATTTTTAACCTCGCTCAAAGGGGTTCCGGCAACAACCTTTTCGCGCGGCTTCACTTTCACGTAGATATTTCCCTCTATCTCGGCATCTTCGCCCACATAGGTTTTGATGGCCTTGACACACGCCTTTTTGATGGGCGCCACCATTGGATCGTTGGCTCGGTCGAACAGCAAACTGAAGCTGATGCGTTTGCCATTTATGCGGATGTCGTCTTCCACCATCCCCAACTCAACAATATCCTTTCCCTTTCCAGGATGGACAACATGCTTGAGCGCATCGGTGATCAAACTTGGATAATAATGCATAATACCAGGAATTGATTAAAACTACTAATTAAAAAGTGTGCGCTGCACACAGAAACAAAAGTAACCATTGCACACCAAAAAACACCAGTTTTTGGGAGTAATATGGCCAAATGGTTTAAAAATTAAGAACCATAGTTCAGAACAGGCAACCATACACCTCATCAACCTACTCAAAAACAAACAAGTAACAATCCACCGTCCTATTTGTTTTCCCTGATCTTCACGCCCCGGCCGGCATTGTAATAGTTATCGAATTCAATCTCCACATCGGGTTCCTGCAATTGTTCAGCATCTTCCAACCTGAACTGGACGTATTTGATGGCAAGGCCATGGTTGAGCCATTTGGACTCGTAATAAGTTTGAATCCCCAAAATCTCATCATCGTAACCGGAATGGTACAGATCGTCAAGGTTGACCACCGGTTGGATATTGTTGGCTTTGAAAAGCTCGTTAACATAGGTGTGTAGAAACCGGCTATCGGTTTTGAGATGAACCAATCCTCCGGGTTTCAAAAAGGTGTTGTACCGTTTCAGCATGGTAGTTCCCACCAAGCGCTTGCGGGGTTTTTTCATCTGCGGATCGGGGAAGGTGACCCAAATCTCGTCCACTTCATTCTCAGCAAAAAAAGAGGTGATAAACTCGATGCGGGTACGTACAAACGCCACATTGCAGAGCCCCAGCTCTTTGGCCTCGGTGGCACCACTGTGCATACGGGCACCTTTTATATCGATGCCAATGAAATTCTTATTGGGAAACAGTTTGGCCAACCCCACGGTATATTCACCTTTGCCGCAGCCAAGCTCCAAAACCAAGGGTTGGTCGTTTTTGAAGAATTGCTGGTTCCACTGCCCCTTCATCTCAAACCCCTCTTTTTTCAGATCTTCAAAATCGGCCTGAAACACATGTCCATAGCCGGCCATCTCCTCAAATTTTTTTAATTTATTCTTAGCCACGCTGATTATTGTTGATTTTGATATTTAATAGACTTAATATTTCTTTTCCACCCGCAACCCAATATTTTTTATGCCTTGCAAATCTTCGTGACGCATGCCATGTGCCACTCTGAAAACATAGGTGCCTCCGGTGGCAAATTTGGTGTTCATCCGGTAAGGGCACTGTAAGGTATAAAGGGTTCCCCAGCCATCACCCAGCCACCGGCCGTTTATGTCGGCCAATTGGCACTCCAACGTATCGCGCTGCAAGTGGCCATCGGGAGAGACCACATCAATAAAGAGCCATAAGTTGCTGTTGGGATAACGGCTCTCGTTGCGCACCTGTATAAAAAGGTTATGGGGCACATCGGGCTTGGTCACCTCAACACGGAACACGGCCAATGAATCCATATTCCATCCCTGGGGTGGCATGGCTATGAATTCATTGTAAACCGACTTACGCGTGCAACCTACAATCACAAATATAATGGCTACTGCCACCAATAACTTATGCCTGATCATTTCGGTTTTTATTATTGTTACGATTTGGACGGAAACGCCGTTTGTTATTATTGTTGCGCTGCTGGCGCGAAGCATTCTCATCCTTTGGCGCAGCAGGAGCCGAATTGTCTCTAGCCACAGCAGGCTGGTTGCCCACATTGGCATTGGGCACAGGGCGGTTCTCTCCCCGGTTGTTTTGCTGATCCCGGTTTGGATTCTTGCGCCGTGGCTTGTTCTTCTGGTTACGGTTTTTATCATCAAAACGTGTCAGGTCGTCCTGTCCAATCACATTGGCATATCCCACCTCCTGCACCGGCGTGGCCTTCGACTCGTCATTAAGCTGGTCGGGGCGTTGACCGCGGCGATTCATGGCGATAACCTCCTTAACCCTGTCCACACTCACCTCGGTCATATTGGCCGGAATGTCTTTTTGAGTGGTGAACCACATCACCCGCTTGAATATGTCGGTTTTGAAATGGTAGAAGTTGCCATCGCGCACCTCTAGCATCACGTTGGTGTCGGGGAAGTCCTGCTGGGCATCGATGTAAGCATCCAACTCGTAGTTGAGGCAACACTTAAGTTTACCACATTGTCCGGCGAGCTTCTGGGGGTTGAGGGATATCTCCTGGTAGCGGGCTGCATTGGTAGTGACCGAAACAAAATTGGTCATCCAGGTAGAGCAGCACAGTTCGCGGCCACAAGGGCCAATACCGCCAATGCGCCCGGCCTCTTGGCGGGCACCAATCTGGCGCATCTCGATGCGCACCCTGAAACGGTCGGCCAGCACTTTGATAAGCTCCCTAAAATCGACCCGTTCATCGGCAATATAGTAAAAGATGGCTTTGGTGCGGTCGCCTTGGTACTCCACATCGCCAATCTTCATGTTCAGTTTGAGGCGCTCGGCAATGCGGCGCGACTCAAGCATGGTTTCGTGCTCCAATGCTTTGGCTTCCTCCCACTTTTCAATATCGGCAGGCTTGGCAACCCGGTAAACCCGCTTGAAATCATAAGTCTTGGCATTCAGGTTGTTCTTTTTCATCTGTAGAGCCACCAGTTCACCCATCAGTGTCACTTCACCAATATCGTGCCCCGGCGAAGACTCCACCGCCACGATATCGCCTTTTTGCAAACGGATGCCATTGCTATTTTTGAAATACCCCTTACGGGTATTCTTGAATTGCACCTCCACCAAGTCACTGGTCACCCCGGGCTGTGGCAGGTCGCCCAACCAGTCGAACACGTCCAGCTTGCCACAACGGCTGGAGCAGGAACTGCATTTTTTTTCAGGTACTTTATCTATAATATCATCCATAAAACAGCGTACATAATTATTATTGACCTAGGTCATGAAATATAGGAATCAGGGTTTAGGCGTAAGCAATAAAATGGTGAGCTTCAACATCAAATCCATCATAATAATACGCCCATTGCCATTTTGTTCAATATGGGCTATCGCCAGACCAAATTCGTCGCTCATTTGAAAAACATTCCCTTCGTGAATAAAAGGGGCAAACTTTTGAGCAAACG
Organism: Breznakibacter sp.; assembly: GCA_018054835.1. Lineage (GTDB taxonomy): Bacteria > Bacteroidota > Bacteroidia > Bacteroidales > Marinilabiliaceae > JAGPIS01. The sequence continues at coordinate 5,706 of JAGPIS010000120.1, forward strand.
CCTCTTCATCGGGCATCATATAAACCAACGAGGCCTCTCCCTGGTTCAAAATAAAATTCTCACGTAGCATTTGAATGGCATAGTTGAGGAAATTCTTTTGGGCATCGCGCGAAAGGGCTGCCACCTGATCCACCAAGGCAATCATGTCGGGCACTTTGCGGGCATAGCAGATTCGCATCAACGACACAAACATTCCGAAGTAGGCCTTTTGCTCCTCACTCTGCTGAACCCCCTCACAAGCAGCCACATAACTTCCCGAAGCAATTTTAGCTAGCTGCCGGGCGCGTACTGCATCAACCCCAAACTCCTGCTGCAACTGATTTGCCAAAATGGCATCGTCGATACCCGGCACCTTAATCATCTGGGCTCGGCTCAAAATAGTGGGCAAAATATCGTTGGGATTTTCCGACACCAG
>JAGPIS010000121.1 GCA_018054835.1 Breznakibacter sp.
AAACGATTCTATTGTTGTATTGCCTGTTGAGGCGCCTGTTGAGGCCTATGACTTTTCCCCAAAAGTCCATTCCCCTCACAAAGCGTCATTCTATGCCGCCATCCTGCCCGGATTGGGTCAAATATACAATAAGAAATACTGGAAGGTTCCGCTCATCTATGGCGGTATTGCCGGTGTGGCCTATGGCATCCATTTCAATTCGAAATATTATAAGGACTATCGTAGGGCTTACCGCGATTTCATTGTGCGCGACCCTAACAATACCAGTTACCTGCAGTTTGTTCCCCCGGGTATCTCCATCGACGAAAATTCCGCCTGGTTTCAAAATGCCCTGAAAAATAAAAAGAACTACTACAAACGGTACCGCGAACTGAGTTATATAGGCTTAGGCTTAATCTACGTTGCACAAATTATTGATGCGACGGTGGATGCCCACTTTTTTAATTTCGACATCAGTGACGATTTGAGCCTTAACATTCAACCCGCCCTCATTGCCCCACAATCCGAACATAGTGGCGTTGGGTTTCAGTTTAATTTCAATTTTTAAACTGTTTCTCTTTTTCTTCATGAAAAATTGCGAATAATGTCTAACTTTATGGTTAGAATAAGTTAGAACGTGATTCGGTGAAGAAATTATATTGTTTTATCTCCATCTTTTGTTTCGTGCTTGGTTGGCAACATCTCACAGCGCAGTACTACACTTTTCGTGGTTACAGCCTTGAGCAGGGGTTGCCGCAATCCGAGATCAACGCCATTACCGATGACCACTTCGGCTATTTGTGGGTGGGAACCAATGGTGGCGGCCTTTGTCGTTTCGATGGCCGTTCGTTCGATGTGTTTGATAAGAAACAGGGGCTTCCCGATAATGTTGTCCTGTCGCTTTTCCAGGATAGCCGTGCTTTTTTATGGATTGCCACACCCAAGGGCATTGTGCGGTACGATGGGTTGAACATGCATCCCATCCTTGAGGCGGACACCACTATTATTGGCGGCGAATTTAAATTTTTTGAGACTTCCGACGGTGCCATCTGGTTCGTCACCCAAATGCGTGAAGGGAAACGTGCTTTGTATGCCATACAAGGCGATTCGGTTGTTTCGGGGAAGGATATCTTCCCTGAGGTGCTTCGTGGCAATGATCTCTATTATGCCAACGGATGGGGGCGCAAGCGCATCATCCTATCCACAAAAAACGGCCTCTATACCATTGATAATCGCGATATCCAGTTGGATGCACTCAATAAGCGTGTTCCTGGAGGAAACCAAATCGTGATCCCTTTGTTGGAAGACCGGATGAAACGGGTTTGGTTGTATGTGCTGGACGAAAAACGTCAGGCGACGATCTACACTTTAGATACGCGGGGTGAATTGGCAACTGTTCTCCTGCCCAAAGGGGTGTCGGCTAATCGGTTGATCAATCTTTTTGAAGACCGTGACGGAGGTCTTTGGACTTCCGTGCTGTTGGAGGGACTGATGTACAACAAAGGCGATGTCGCCACATTTTTCAATCAAGGGAATGGTTTGCCCAGTTCTATTATCCATCATATTTTCCAGGACCGCGAGGGCAATTTCTGGTTTGGCTCTTCGGGGGAAGGCCTTATTCGCTACTCCAGTAATTTCTTCACTTCGTTTAACGAAACCAATGGTTTGACCGACAATCTGATCATGCGGATTTTCGAGGATTCCAAAGGTGTGAAATATTTTTGCGATGGGCGTGGTGGTTTGAATATCTTTGATGGGAACCAGCTGAAAACCATTGCCGCGGCTGAGAAACCCGCAGTGGGTGTTTTACGCGGGTATTGCGAAATATCGCCAGGGCGGCACCTTTTCAGTAGCGACCGTGGGTTGTGGATGTTTGACGGCTCGCGTTTTACCGAAGTTTCTGAAAAATATGGTTTGAGTCGGGGGGTTCCTGTCCTGGATATTTTGCAGGATGGCGACACCTTGCTTATAGGCACTTTTTTTAACGGTTTGCTTAAATCCTACCGGGGGCGGATTGTGAAACAATACCATACCTCCAATTCCTCGCTCCTTTCGAACCAGGTTCACCACCTCTTTTTTGACCGGCAACACCGGCTTTGGATCTCTACCAGCAAGGGGGTTTCGGTACTTCGAAACGATACGATTGTCTCCTATGGCGAAAATAATGGACTGAAAGCGCCCAGCGTGCTGCAGGTGACCGAAGATAAAGCAGGGAATATTTGGATGGCCAATTTCACCGGTGGCTTGGTGCGCTTCGATGGGAAAAATTTTAAAGCCTATGACAGCGAAAATGGTCTGAAAACCGATGTGGTCTATTCACTCCTAACCGACCAAAGCGGAAATATTTGGGCCGGATCCCAATTGGGTGTCGATCAGTTGGTCATCAACTCAGCAGGAGAGGTCACCGATATTTATAATTTCGATCGTTACGACGGATTCCTTGGCATCGAGAATAATTCAACATCAGCCCTTTGCGACAAGCATGGCGTGCTCTGGTTCGGAACCATCAAAGGGGTTATGCGTTGTATTCCTGGCGAACGGATCATCAACCAATTGCCACCTGCTGTTTTTGTGGATGAGGTGAATTTGAACTCCTTGCAAACCAACTGGTTGAGCGAGCCTTACATTGGTTTTTGCGATTCCATTAAGCCCTGGCATAAAGTTCCTGTGGGTTTGAACCTCAATTCCAATTACAACCACATAAGCTTCTCCTTCGATGCCTTGTGTTATACCCAACCCGAGAAAGTTCTCTACCGTTGGAAACTTGATCCGGTGGATCAGGATTATTGTCCGCCAAGCAGTCATAGCACAGCAACCTATACCATGCTGCCTCCCGGTAAATACAAGTTTCATGTGATGGCTTGCAACAACGATGGAATCTGGAATGAGGAAGGGGATACCTTTGAATTTGAGGTTACGGCGGCTTGGTGGAACCGGCCTTTCGTGCGTTTTGTCTTTTGGGTGCTTCTTGGACTGTTGGCTGTGCTTTGCATTATGTTGCGGCGTCGGCAGGTGTTGAAACACCGCCAAGAACTGGATGTGCTGGTGTTGTCGAAACAACAGGAGGTGAATCGATACCGATCTAAATTGGCGGCCATGGTTGAAGATGTGGAGCAGCATAAGATCGAAGAGACCCTTTTGACTCAAAAAGTGGCACTATCAGCCATCCATTTTTCAATGGTGAGTGAATTGGTTCAAATGATCCATGACAATTTGGCAGAGGCGCGGGTGGTGAGCGCCATCCATCAGTTGATGGAAAATGCGGTCAAGTCCGACTTCTTTTCATTTGCTTGTCTCGATCCTGCTGCCGATGCTTTGGTGTTCCGTTATGCTGTTCAACGCAGTGAGCGTTTGCCGCTGTTCAGTTATCCTGCCGATGACCTGGCTCGTTTGCCCGTTTTTTGTGCACAACGTCGGCAGGCTGTGTTCATCCACGATTGGCAGGAGGAGAAGCATCAATATGTCTCCGAAAATAGGGTTGTCCCAGGTGGATTCAATGCCTTGTCGATCATCATCGTTCCGTTCACCTTGGCCGACCGTACCACCGGGGTTTTGATTGTTCAGAGCGAACTAAAAAGTGCTTACACCGATTACCATTACCAATTGCTTAAGTTGGTGGCCTCCTTGTTGAGTGGTTATCGGCTTTGAAAACCGGCTGAGGAAGGGATAAGTTGTCGGGTTGGTTGGTTTGGCAGGTTTTTTGATTATTTTAGGGAAAAAAAGATACGACTATGTTTACATCGCCACTGTTTTTTATATTTATTTTCTTTGCTCTTTTGAGCTGGTTGGTAAGCTCCAGATTGAAGAGCCGTTTCCAAAAATACTCTCAGGTGCCGTTGGCCGGTGGGCTTTCGGGGCGTGAAGTGGCCGAGCGTATGCTGGAGTCCAATGGGCTTCGTAATGTGCGCGTGATCTCGGTGGATGGCCAATTGACTGACCACTACAATCCGGCCGACAGAACTGTCAATTTGAGCCACGACGTATTTTATGGCCGGAGTGTGGCCGCCGCTGCGGTGGCTGCCCATGAAACGGGTCATGCTATTCAGCATTATCAGAGCTATGCCTTTTTGGAGTTTCGATCGGCTTTGGTACCCTTGCAGAATGTGAGTGCCAAAGTGCTTAACGTCATCTTTATTGCCATGTTTGCCGGTGCTTTCCTATTGCCTGGTTTGATGCCCATGAAACTGGCTCTACAAGTTATTATTGCAGCCTATGCCGTCTTCACCCTTTTTGCGTTTGTCACTCTTCCTGTGGAAATTGACGCCAGCCGACGGGCTTTGGCTTGGCTGAACAGCAGCGGAATTACCTCGGGAACCACGCAAGAACAAGCTAAAGATGCCTTGAAATGGGCTGCCTACACTTATGTGGTGGCTGCACTGTCGGCGCTGGCTACTTTGGTTTATTACATTATGATTTATACCAGCCGCAGGGATTGACCTTGAGCCATGGAGTTATACGAGCACCAGTTTAGTACTGGTGCTTTTTTTATGTCCATTTTTTCGAAAACACTGTTTTTTATTGCTTGAGGTGTTACTTTTGTGCCCTGAACATTCGTTTTGAATTTATTGAAATTGACCATATGAAAAGATTTTTTGTGTGCATGACCCTTATGGTGGTGGTGTTTGGTGCCACTTGGGCACAGGTGGAAGTTAAGGAATCGCCCATAAAAGTTGAGGTGCATGGATTTGTTGGAGCCAGCATGATGCTGGATAGCCGCCAGAGTGTCAATGTACGGCACAACCAGATCCATCTGTATCCCAAGAAAGCCGAGTTGGATAAAGCCGGTGATGATATCAATGCCCAGGGCATGAGGAGCTTCGATGCTTCGCACTCTCGCCTTGGATTTTTTATTTCAGGGCCCGATATGCTGGGTGCCAAGGCAACGGCTGTTTTGGAGGGTGACTTCTTGGGCGGTTCGGGTGCCAATGATGTGAATTTCCGCATCCGCCAGGCCAATATCAAACTCCAGTGGGAAAAGAGTTTCGTGCTCGTGGGGCAAACGTTCCATCCGCTCTTTGTCACCGAAAACTTTCCCAATACTCAATCCTTGAGTGCCGGTGCGCCTTATCATCCCTTGAACCGGAGTTTTCAGCTCCAGGTGGGGCACAACCTATCCGACCAATGGTGTGTCACAGGCTATGTGATGGGGCAAAATGACTTCAAGAGTGTTGGGTTTTCCGGTGCGGAGTTGTCGATGATCCCTGAATTTGCCGCCCGCATCCGCTACCAGAATGCCAGTGGCTTTTTTGCCGTGTTGAATGGTGGCGTTCTGACCCTCAAACCTGAATTGGTGGATGCGCAAGGATACAAATCGGATGCTCACATTGTGGCACCTTATGTTTCGGGTTCTGCTAAATATGCTTTCAACAAGTTGCTGGTTAAAGCCGGTTTTGTTTATGGTGGCAACATGACTTCGCATGTGATGATTGGTGGCGTTGGACAGAAGGCCGATGGTGACTATGTGCCTCTTAGGACTCTCAGCACCTGGATTGATGCGCAATATCCGATGGGGCGATGGACACCAGGTGTTTTTGGTGGTTATTCGGCTAACCGGGGTGCCGCTTCCGAGGCGGTTGCTGTGGACAAATATTCACGTGCGGCCGATATTGGCGAGCTTTATGCCATCTCGCCCCGTCTTTATTTCAATGCCACTCCGAAATTTTGGGTTGGCGTGGAATACATGATGAATAGAGCGCTTTATGGAGCTCATATGGATGAATATGCCAAGCCCTACGATTTTACCGCCTATACCAATCACCGCTTCTCCCTCAATGCCAGATATATTTTTTAAAATATTATCTTTATGGTGTGGTTGTATCACTAACGACAAAACAGAGCCGGATGAAACGTATATTGGGTATATTGGCCATTTTAATGATTATTGTAGGTTTCGGAATGATGCACAGCGTCTCCGGGCTGTTGGAAATCATCAGCCTTTTGCTGATATCCGGTGGGGCATTGATCCTTTTGTCGTTGTTGGTGTTTTTTAAAAAAGAAGCAAAATAATTTATTCGTATGTTTTCCAAAGATCAGGCAAAGGAGTTGAGGATGCTGTTCTGGCATAAGCTGGAGAGTAAAACGCGGCGGTTGCCGGGGCAAAAAGG
>JAGPIS010000015.1 GCA_018054835.1 Breznakibacter sp.
GGCGGTTGGTTGTGCATTGCCGACCTGGATAAGGAAGACGGTTCGTTCCAAGGTGATGGCTTTGATGGGCATAATGGTTTCGACAGGCAAGAGCTCGAAATGGTTGCTGCCGGAGTGGGTTTTGTGCAGGTTGGGTTTTCAACCATTTTTGAAATGGTTAAACCCTGTTCGGATGGGGTGGAAAGAAAATTTCCTTTATTTTTAATGAGTTGCCAAAAAAATGGTGTAAATTAAACCTATTCCTTTTTGTCATTCAATTATATGGTATGGATGCGGTTGGTAAAATTGAGATCCGGAATCTTCTGCTGAGCGATTACGACGAGTTGAAATCCTCCATGATGGAGGCTTATAAAAACTGGCCTGGTGCGGTATGGAGCAAAAAGAATATCAAGCTGTTACTTTCGCTCTTCCCCGAAGGGCAATTGGCCGCTGTGGTCAACGACCATGTGGTGGGTGCGGCCTTGTCCATCATCGTGCAATACAACCGGTTTGGCGACGACCACACCTACGAGGAGATTATCGACAATTACACTTTCAATACCCATACCCCCAAAGGGGATGTGCTGTATGGGGTTGAAGTGTTTATCAAGCCAGGATTCCGGGGGTTGCGTCTGGGGCGCCGCCTGTACGACCGGCGCAAGGAGCTTTGTGAACAGCTCAATTTGAAGGCTGTCGTTTTTGGTGGGCGCATTCCCGGGTATCAGGCCTTTGCCGATTCGCTCCAACCCCACGAATACATCCGGAAGGTGAAGTATAAGGAGATATATGACCCAACACTGACTTTTCAGCTCTCCAACGACTTCCACGTGAAGAAGATCCTCAATAACTATTTGCCGGGCGATAAGGAGTCGAAGGAGTACGCTGTATTGTTGCAGTGGGATAATATTTACTACCTCAAGGATCAGTTTGCTGCCCAGGGAGCCAAATCGGTGGTCCGACTGGGGTTAATCCAATGGCAGATGCGCAACTACAACACCGAGGATGAGATGTTTGAGCAGGTGGAGTATTTTGTGGATGCCGTGTCGGGTTATAAAAGTGATTTTGCCCTATTTCCCGAGTTTTTCAATGCCCCATTGATGGCCAAGTTCAACCACCTGAGCGAGGCGGATGCCATCCGCAAATTGGCCGAACACACCAATGATATCCGCGACCGGTTTCAGAACCTGGCGGTCAGCTACAATGTGAACATCATTACGGGCAGCATGCCTTATGTGAGTGGTGGTAAGTTGTTTAATGTGGGCTTTTTGTGCCGAAGAGATGGCTCCATGGAGATGTTCGAGAAGATCCATATCACCCCCGATGAGTTGAAATTTTGGGGTCTGACGGGCGGCAACCAAGTGAAGGTGTTCGACACAGACTGTGGTAAAATAGGCGTGCTGATCTGTTACGATGTGGAGTTTCCTGAGTTGCCGCGCATCCTGGCCGACCAGGGGATGAAGATCCTTTTTGTCCCCTTCCTTACCGACACCCAGAATGGTTATTCGCGGGTGCGCCATTGTGCCCAAGCGCGAGCCATCGAAAATGAGTGTTATGTGGCCATTGCCGGTTCGGTGGGCAACTTGCCCAAGGTGCACAACATGGACATTCAGTTTGCCCAGTCTGCTGTCTTCACGCCTTGCGATTTTTCATTCCCTTCCAGTGGTATCAAGGCCGAAGCCACCACCAATACCGAGATGATCCTGGTGGCCGATGTGGACCTAGATCTGATTACCGAGTTGCATTCGTATGGGAGTGTGCGCACTTTGAAGGACCGCCGCAGCGACGTGTACGATTTGAGGGTGATTCCGCAGCCGCCTTTGTTGCGCATGGAGGAGTGAAAATAGAAAAAGGCAGAATTGCTTCTGCCTTTACCCTTAAATCAGCTTGTTAACCAAATCCAAATCTATGAAAAAATCTACACTGCAAAGATGCGTACTATTTGGGTTTACTTTATTGAAGTAATGTTAAACATCTCTAAAACCTTCATTAAATAAGAAAAGGACAGAATTGCTTCTGCCCTTTACCCTTAAATCAGCTAACTAAATCCAAGTTTTATGAAAAATCCCACTGCAAATATGCACCCTTTTTTTTGAATGCAAAATTTTCCGCCGTTAATGTTTGTTAATTTCGTTTTGTTTTTTGGGCATATTGGTGGTTTTGTCATTGAAAAGGGGTGTTGTGCTTATGGATTGTTATCCTGGCCGGCAAAAAGCGTGGTTTGGTGGTAGTGGCAAATATCCCTCAATCCGCATTGTTGACATTTGGGCTTGCGTGCCACACAAACATATCGGCCATGCAAAATCAACCAGTGATGAGCTATGGCCACCAAATCTTCGGGGATGTGTTCGAGCAGTTGTTTCTCCGTTTCCAAGGGCGTTTTGCTGTTTATGGTTAGCCCAATGCGAGCAGAAACCCGGAATACGTGGGTATCGACGGCCAAGGCCGGTTTTTCGTAAACCACCGAGGCGATCACATTGGCTGTTTTGCGTCCCACGCCGGGCAGCTTTTGCAGCTGGTCCACATCCGAAGGCACCACCCCGCCAAATTCCTCCGTCAGTTTTTTTGCCATGCCCACCAGGTGTTTGCTTTTGTTGTTGGGGTAACTGCACGAACGGATCAGTTCAAAAATCTCCTCTGGTGTGGCCAAAGCCATATATTCCGCTGTGGGATATTTTTCAAATATGGCCGGCGTGAGCTGGTTAACCCGCTTGTCGGTACATTGTGCCGATAGGATCACTGCCACTAGCAACTCGTAAGGGTTGGTGTAGTGAAGTTCGGTCTCGGCCACCGGCATCTCCGCCTCGAAATAGTCGATAACCTTTTTGAAAAGCTCTGCTTTTTCCATTGTGCTATTTTTCTTTAGTAGGCTTCAATTATAAAAAAAGCAAGAGGCTGACCGCCATCACCACCATGCCGCCAATAAGGCCGTATATGGAGAGGTGGTGTTCGCCATATTCGCGGGCGGCGGGGAGCAATTCGTCCAAACTGATGAAAACCATAATGCCGGCCACCCCTGCGAAAAGGATTCCAAATACCGTCGGACTCATGAAGGGCATCAGGATCAAATATCCAATAATGGCGCCGATTGGCTCGGCCAGGCCGGAAAGGAAGCTGAGTGTGAAGGCTTTCTTTTTGTCGCCCGTGGCATAATATACCGGTATGGAAACGGCTATGCCTTCGGGGATATTGTGGATGGCAATCGCTACGGCAATCATGATACCCAATTTGGGATCCTGCACGGCAGCAGTGAACGTGGCCAGTCCTTCGGGGAAGTTGTGAATGCCAATGGCCAATGCCGTCAAGGTGCCCATGCGCATCAGCTTGGCCGATTTGATTTTTGACGGGTCGTTCATCTCTTCGATGGAGTGCATCTCATGGGGATTCTCCACTGAAGGGATGAATTTGTCCACCAGGGTGATCAGCAACATACCGCCAAAAAATGCGATCACGGTGATCCAGGTGCCTTGCGTGTTGCCCAAGGCATCGGTGAGGCTCTCCTTGGCCTTAAAAAAGATCTCGACAAAAGAGACATAGATCATGACGCCGGCCGAAAAACCCAGCGATATGGAGAGGAAACGGGTGTTGGTCTTCTTTGCGAAAAATGCCATGGTACTACCAATTCCGGTCGATAATCCGGCAAAAAGGGTCAGTCCAAAGGCAAACAGGATGGTGTTGAAATCGATTGCTTCTGTCATGTTGAAGTTATGAAATATTAAATGGCAAAGAGGATAGGCTTCTCTTTCAAGCAAAATTAACATTTCAGAGCTGGTATTGTTGCGTGGCGTTAAAAAAAACGCTGTTAAATATTGTTGTTGCGTTTTGGTTCGTAATTTTTTGCAGGAGTTGCGTCATGCATGGCTTACTAGAATTGGTGTGTGGTGGAATGAAGGAAGGGGCTGTGTCGCGATCGGCACAGCCCCTTCGGGGTTGAAATGCAATAGTTTATTTATATAATGATTCTGACTGCTTGGCAATCTTATAGTGGATCAGCAGGCTGATGCCGCCAAAGAGCAGGATCATGGAGAGGTATGCCACTTGCGTGTTGATGCCGGATGCGAGGGTGAGCATTTCGCCAACCAGGGCACCCACACCCAAACCCACTAATAAAAGGCCATATTTGAGCGATGAGGCTGAGCCCGGTTTCTTCTCTGCTTCGTTGAAGAGCGAGGCATCCTTGCCCGAAGCGATCAGAGCCATCCGTTCCTTGCGGCGGTTGCCAAGATAGATGCCACTGATGATGGTTGCGAATATCCCTGCGAATAGTACGATGGGGATTAAATTGCTGTCGATCATATTGTTTTGTATTAAAGGTTTTTACTTTATTTGGCTCATATGAGTGTTTCTGAATCTTTGACGCCGGGTTGGATTCGCCGGTTACAGTTTTGTGAGAAAATTTGTTCTCTGCTGTTTTTAGGGCGATGCATTCATTCTTTCGCTCCTACGGAGCTTGCTTAACATGGTTTGTTTTACCGTATGTATTACTTGCATTCGCCTACCAATCTTTCGCCGCTCTGCGGCTGATTGGGTTGCTAAAAGTCTGAAGGACTTGAATGTGAATAGCCGCCGGTGGAACCGGTGGAACTATGGCACCCGCTGATGCACAACGCCGGAGGTGTTGAATGTGTTTTTTTTGCGCTTTAAAATTATTTTCCTTGTAACTTACTGCTGTTTTCTGGCGTCATAATGTTGTATGAAAAATAATCAGGATAAGAAAATAATCGAGCAGGTCTTGCGGGGCGATGTCGCTGCTTTTTCGCTGATTGTTGAGCAATATAAAAAAATGGTGTTCACCCTGGCTTTGAATATCCTCAAAAACCGGGAAGATGCCGAAGAGGCCACTCAGGACACCTTTTTTAAAGCTTACCAGTCGTTGGCCGGATTCAAAGGCGAATCCTCGGTAAGTACTTGGCTCTACCGGATTGTTTATCATACCTCAATTTCGATGTTGCGCAAGCGAAAGGAAACAACTGTGGATCTTGATGGATTCGATCGGATGCCTGCTTCTAGCATGAGCCATCAACCCCAGAATGGGCAGCGACTGGAGATTCAGGACCGCAAGCGGATGCTCAAGGAGGCCTTGATGCAACTCGAAGAGGACGACGCCTTTGTTGTTTTGCTCTACTATTACAAAGAGCAGTCGGTGGAGGAAATTGCAGCCATCACTTCGTTGAGCATAAGCAATGTGAAGGTGAAACTGCACCGGTCACGCAAAAAGTTGCAGGAGATATTAAGTGTCACCATGAAAACAGAAATGGACTCTTTGTTGTAAAAAGATATGATTATGAAAGACTTGAAGCCAGATAGGGATCCCTTTTACGAACTCTTTTCATCCTACGAGGAGGAGAGCCCCTCCGAGGATTTGACGCGCCAAACGATGAGCCGTATCCTGACCCATTGGAGCATGAAACCCTCCATTCAATCCTCGCTTTTTTGGAAAGATTATCTGTGGTTTTTTGTGGGTGGTGCCGCCATCGTTGTGCTGTTGGCCTTGTTCCCTTCCCAGTTGGGGCTCGAGCCCGAAGCTTCTTCCAATTGGTTGTCGGGCAGCATGGAACCGCTTTTCAGCTCGGTGGAGAAGGTGGGGCAGTTGGTTCACCCCCTGGTGTGGCTGGTGCTAATGGGCGGCCTGGCGCTGGTTTTATTCGATAACTTGTTGGGGCGAGTGCGCAAGGTGTGAGGATATTGAAGCGAAAAAAAATCCGTGAGATTTGGGGCACGTGCCTCGAATTCACGGATTTATTGTTTTTGGCTGGTCAATACGGAATAATGTTTTCCAGTATCTTTTCTGCAAACCAGGGATCTTCGCTGTGTTTTAGCCAAAAGGCGAGTTCCTTCAACAGATCTTTGGCCATTTTGCTGGAGGGGTCGAAGGCCAGGTTGTTGAGTTCGTACGGATCATTTTTGTGGTCGAAAAGGAGGATTTTTTGAATTTTCTTCTCTTTTGTAATGGAAAGGGATAGGGTGTATCGATCGGTTTTAACGCCTCGAGACACTGGAAAATAGTCAGTTACCAATCCATTGGCGTCCTTATTGCCATCCACATTTTTTATGTATAGAGCCGACCGTGGGTTTTGTTTCGATTGGCCGGTCAGGGTTTTCGCATAGTTGAAACCATGCCGGTTGTTGGGTAGCTCTGCTTCCAAACCCGCCAATCCAATTATGGTGGGGAGAATGTCGGGGGTGCTCAATATGGCCTTGCTGAGGCCGGGCTTCAGCTTTTGTGGCCAACGAATGATGAAGGGCACATCGAAGGCTTCGCTGTAGATGGTGTTTTTTGCATCCTCCAAGCCATGACTGCACATGGTTTCTCCGTGGTCGGAAGTGAAGACCACGATGGTGTTTTCATCCAATCCAGTCTCTTTAAGAGCATCCAGAATGCGTCCAAACTCCCGGTCAATGGCTGTGATGTTGGCAAAATAGTAGGGTGTTGAGGCTGCCTTGGAAAGTTTGGTGTCAGCATTCTCCCTGACCAGAAGTTCGTTGATCCCTTTTTGGTTGTATAAGTTCAAATCCTCTTCCATGCAATCCTCCAATGAACTGTAAGGATGGTGCGGCGGATTCATGGCAACAAAGAGGGCAAATGGTTGACCATTGTTGCCGGTGGCTTTTTGTTTGATGAACTCTATTGCCTTATCGGCATCGTGTTGGGCTGAGAAAACGCAGGGGCGGTGTGCCTGGCCATTGGAGTCAAAATACCGGGGATCTTTGTGTATGTCCCTTGTTCCGTAGGAATACCAATAGTCAAAACCATGCCGTTTTTCGGCTGGTGTGTAGGCATCCCAAGCAGGCCAGCGCTCTTCCACATAAGTACCCGGTTTTTCAGGATTGTTGGGCGTTGGGTAATCGAGGTGCCATTTGCCGATGTAGCCTGTTTGGTAGCCTTGTTGTTTGAGGATGTCGGTGTAGCAAACAATCTCTTGTGGCAATGAGCTGATGGGGCGCGTGGCGTTGCAGTTGAGCGGCACACCGCTCCTTGATGGGTAAAAGCCTGTAAAAAGTGAGCCCCTGTGGGCACTTGAAACGGGGGTGTTGCTCACGGCTGAGGTTAACACCAACGATTGACGGGCAAAGTTGTTAAGGTTGGGTGTGTAAACCGGGTCGGCTTTTGTATTGAGGGCGCCCTTGAACGGTTTTTCGCCCCAGAAACCCATGGCTTGTTTCCTGTACTGGTCGGGAAACACATACACAATATTGGGGCCTCTCTTTTCTGTTTTTTCGCCGGTCTCTTTTTTGTCTTGGGCTTTTAGCCCCGGTTGCATAAAAACCAGAGCCACCGAAGCCGGTAGAATCAGGTTGTTTTTTAAATGATTGAAGGTCATGGCGTTGTTTTAACAGTAAGCACCAATGCAATATATGAACAAAAAGTCCATTTTTTGCATTGGTGCTTGCTTTGTTATTTTATTATTTATTTTACACAATGTGCGCATGATTGAGCAGTCATAACTCCATCCACCTGCTTTTGCTTTAGTCTGACTAGGGCTTCCACATAATAGTAGTCGGCATAAATGATGGGAGCGTCAATTTCGCTGCGGTGGGGCACACTGCCCACACTGTGTTTCAGAATGTAAAAATTGTTTTCACCCTGTTTTGCTTGATATTCCGACGCGAGGCTGTTCATGATCTTCATGGCTTCGTCCATCACATTTTGCTGGGTGTAGGCGCTCAGCTCAATCAGTGCTGAGGCGGCGATGGCAGCGGCCGAGGCATCGCGCGGTGCTTTTGGTATGTCGGGGGCATTGTAGTCCCAATAGGGCACACGGTCCTGAGGGATGGCCGGATTGTTGATCAGGAAGGCGGCAATCTTTTCAGCTTGATCCAGAAATTCAGGTCTTTGGGTGTAGCGGTAACTCATGGTGAACCCATAAATGGCCCATGCTTGTCCGCGTGCCCAAGCCGATTCGTGGGCAAAGCCCTGTGCGGTGTGTTTGTTTCTGATTTCGCCGGTGATGCTGTCGTAATCAATCACATGGTAGCAGCTCATATCCTCTCGGAAATGGTTTTTCATTGTATGCAGGGCGTGTTGCTCGGCAATTTTGTGATAGGTGGAGTCGCCCGTCATCCGGGTGAGCTCAAACAACAATTCCAGATTCATCATGTTGTCGATGATCACCGGATATTGCCAACCCCGTTTCGATTGCCATCCCTTGTCGGTATCCCAGCTTTTGATGCAACCCACATTGGGGCTGTAGCGTGATATCAGCGTGTTGCCTGCGTCTATGAGGATTTGTTTGTAGGCTTCATTCCCCGTCAGGCGGTAACCATTGCCAAAGGAGCACCAAAAAACAAAACCCAAATCGTGGTAATAGGGCAGGAAACGATGGTCTTGGAACGTGGCCTGCAATTTTTCAGCGCCTTCCTTCCATTGGACGTTGGTGGTGTCGTTCTCGTACAGGTACCAGCATAATCCGGGGAAAAAGCCCTCGCACCAGTCGAAGTTGGGGTTGCTATATTTAATTTCCCCATTCTCAACTGTCCGGGGTAGTTGGTTTGCTTGAACAGCCTCTTTCAATAGCAGGTGTGTTTGATTGGTGGCTTTGGTCAGGTTGGTTTCAACAAAATCTTTCGCATCTGGTGGTTTGTTGCATCCCATCCATGACAATGCAATAATCAGCACTGTTGTTGTTTTTAGAGATTTCATATTTGTTTGTTTTATTATGGTTTTCCATGGTTGTTTTTGCAAATTTAGGATTCCTCATGTTTTGTTTTTAATTGTTAAGGCGAGGTGAAGAGGTGTTGAATTTGTGTTGTTGTGTTTTAAGTGTTTTATTAATAGGGTTTTGAGAGTAAGATTCAAGCGCGAGGCTGTACTGTTGGTGGCTGTGTTTTGAACGATTTCTGATTCTTTTTATTCATTTATTAACTATCTTGCCGCCGAGTGTTGCATCAATTTAATCGTCGTACGTTATGAGGGGGCTTTCGTGTTTTATTATCTCTATATTATTACTTTGTTCTGTCACTGTTTCTTCTGCTCTTAATTTCAGGAAAATCAGTGTTCAGCAGGGGCTCTCCCAGATTTCGGCTACGGCCATTGTGCAGGATGAACTGAACAGGATCTGGATTGGAACCCGCGATGGTTTGAATGTTTATGATGGCGAACGCATTTTGACTTACCGACCCGAAAAAGGTAATAAAAGGTCGCTGTTGGGCGCCCATATTATGACGATGGTTAGCCATAAGCACCATATTTGGGTTTCAACACACGAAGGCGTATCCTGTTTGGGCCTCTACACCAATTCCTTCGAACAATTTCCCATCCGGGGGGTGAACGGGGTGTTCCTTTTGAAGGACACTATTTATGCCAGCACCCCAAATGGGCTGATGCGTTTCGACGATTCTCTGGCCCAGTTTGTGCCTGATTCAGATTTTTTTAAGCCCGCGATAACAGTCACAGCCCTTGGTTATTCCCAATCAAACCAAACTGTTTGGGTGGGCACGCACGAAGGATTGTATGCCGTTGCAAACCAGGGCGAAGCGCGCAAGGTGTTGGCCGTTAATGTTTCAACGCTGTTGGTTGATTCGAAACAGCAGGTGTGGGTGGGAACCTACAATCAGGGACTCTATTATTTGGATGGGGCTGGGTCGGTTCTGAATGTTTTTTCAGCCATGGACAACGCTCACTCTTTGGCCGATAATTTTGTGCGAGCCTTGAGCCAAGACGATAAAGGCAACGTGTGGGCCGGAACCTTCCGTGGCTTGTCAATCATCAATCAGGAAACAAAACAAATTGATAATGTATTGAGCCGCAACGATGAGCACTCCTTGTCCCATAACAGCATTTATTGTATTTATAAGGATCGGGAAGGGACTATTTGGATCGGAAGCTATTTTGGGGGCGTAAACTATTGTAATCCCAGTTTCGAAATTTTCAAGCACTACCGGACAAAGAACGATGAGCAGATGGGAACCTCCTATCCTGTGATTGGCACCATGATCGAAGACGAACAACGTAACATCTGGATTGCCACAGAGGGTGGCGGTATCGATTATTACGACCGTAAAAAAGGATTGTTCAGTTATCATTATCTCACCAACAAGGAGAAAAAACAAAAGCCGGTCAATGTGAAGGCTCTTTTTAAGCCCGATGCCAACACCTTGTTTGTGGGGACTTACTTGAATGGGTTCGGTATTTTTGATATTCCTTCCGGTGCCTTCCGCTATTATTTGCCTAATCCGGCCGATCCATATGCCATCACTTCCAACGTGGTGAACTGCATCATCCCCTATAAAAACCAATACCTTTTAGGAACACACTCGGGTTTGGTTTTGTACAACCGTACCTCAAACCGTTTTCAACCCTTTGCACCCACCCCGGATATGGAGCGTTTGCACAATCAGGTGATCTATTCTTTGTTTGAAGACAGCAATGGAACCTTGTGGGTTGGCACCGAAAATGAAGGCTTGTTTGCCTACCTGAGTTCGGGGGAGTTGCGGGTTTACAGGAGCAGCGACCAATCCGACACATCCATTGGCGCCAATGCCATTAATGTGATTTTTGAAGACCATCTATTCCGTCTTTGGATTGGAACCAATGGGGGCGGGCTGAACCGGTACAATCCCGAGCAGGATAATTTTGTATCCTACACCAGTCGCAAAAACGGCTTGAGTGGCGACTTCGTTTATGGCATTCAAGAGTCCCGCTTCGGGAACCTTTGGGTTTCCACCAGCAAAGGATTGTCAAGGTTTGATGTGGAAAATGATAAGTTTTACAATTACGACAATCGTTCGGGGTTGCCAATTTCCGAGACAAACCATGGATCCTTGTTGCTGACGGCTGATGGACAGTTGTTTATTGGTGGAGTGGATGGTTTGGTGAGTGTCGATGAAACGCGCCTGATTTTCAAACCACGCAAAGTTGGTTTGTATTTTACTGGTTTGGTGGTGAATAACAGCCGGATCACCGCCAATGATGGTTCGGAAATTCTTGGCGAAGATATTTCGTTTGTGGACAAGATTGTCTTGAAACCTTTCCAGAACAATCTCTCATTGCAATTTGCCAGTTCCTCCTATTTCCCGGTTCAGAAGATGAGCTATCAATACAACCTTAGTGGAGATGACTCGGAATGGATTGACTTGCAGGATGAATCGAGTGTCTCCTTTGCCAATTTGAACTCGGGTACCTACCAGTTGCGCATACGAGCCATCGATAGGGTGGCCGAGCAACCATTGGCCATCTCCAAAATGGAAATCGTCATTCTACCACCTTTTTACAAATCATGGATGGCGATGTTGATCTACTTGGCGCTGGTGTTGGGACTCATTTATCTGGGCAATACCATCTATCTCTCCAAAATGAGGCTGATGGACAAGATTGAGGTGGAAAAAAAGGAGAAGGTGAACCTGGAAGAGTTGAATAATATGAAATTGGGTTTTTTCACCAATATCTCGCATGAATTTAGGACGCCGCTAACCATGATCAGCGGTACGGCCGACTTGTTGCTGATGGACGAAAAGTTGCCGGCCAAGGTGGGTGAAAAGTTGAAGACTATTCAAAATCATAGTGCCCGGCTGACCCGTTTGATTACGGAGTTGCTCGATTTCAGGAAAATCCAGCAAAATAAATTGAAGCTTAAAGTGGTCGAAAACGAATTGGGAGCCTATTTGGAGGAGATCTACAAAGCCTTTGCCGATTATGCCCAACGTTACCATATCAAGTTTGAAATCCAACGGCCAGAAAACCCTGTCATGATTAGTTTCGATCCGGTGCAGATGGAAAAGGTCTTTTTCAATATCCTCTCCAATGCCTTCAAGGTGGTGAAGGAGAAGCATGGCATCATTAAAATTACGGTGAGTGAGTTCCCCGATCGGGTTGATGTGGTGGTTTCTGATAATGGGCCGGGAATGAGCCCACAGGAGGCACTGAGGGTGTTCGACCTGTTTTATCAGGTGGAAAATGGTGAGGGCAGCCAAAAAAACAAAGGCACTGGCATTGGTTTGACCTTGGTGAAAAGCATCGTTGAAGCGCATCATGGGAAGGTGCAACTCATCGGAAAGGAGAATAAGGGTGTTTCGGTTATTGTCTCCTTGCAAAAAGGGAATGATCATTTTGATGCCGAGGCTATAGTGCCTGAAAAGGGTTTTGAAAGCTACAAGGCATCAATGGCCGTTCTGGATGAGAGGCTCGACAATGCCAATACCATCTCTGTTGCTCGGGATGAGATGCCCTCGCACACTTTGCTGGTTGTGGACGACGACCATGACATACGGAAACTTCTGGTTGATATTTTCCATCCAACTTACAAGATTCTTGAGGCCTCAAATGGGGAAGAGGCCCTGGTGGTTGCCCTTGAAAAACAACCCGATGTGATCCTCTCGGATGTGATGATGCCTGTGATGGCCGGAACCGAGCTGTGTGAAAAAATAAAACGAAACCTCAATACCAGCCACATTCCAGTGGTTTTGATCACGGCAAAATCGGAATACGAAAATGTGGTAGAGGGGCTGGAGACCGGTGCCGATGAATATATTTCCAAACCTTTTGATATCCAGCTTTTGCAGCTCAAAGTGAAAAATTTGATTCAGAACAGGATCAATATCCACAAACGCTATAGTAAAGAGCCGGGCATGTCTATTGTTGATATTACACGCAACCCGGTTGATCAAAAGCTGTTGGAAAAAGCCCAGGAAATCATTCTCAAGCATATCGACAACCCGGCCTTTGATGTCAACTTGTTTGCACAGCAAATGGGACTAGGCCGCACCCGCCTCTTTTCGAAGATTAAGAGCCTTACCGGGCAAACGCCCAACGACTACATCATGTCGGTGCGGTTGAAAAAAGGTGCCGAATTGCTTCAAGGCAACGAAGGGTTGAATGTTTCGGAAGTGGCCTATACCGTTGGGTTTAGTAATCCCCGCTATTTCAGTCAATGCTTCCGCGATTATTTTGGGGTCTCCCCAAGCAAGTTTTGTAAAACGCCGGGTGATGGATTGCCCGAAAATGATGAATAGCATTCCGTTTGATATCAGTGGATTATTCGTACAGCCAGGTTTTATTGCACTTTTCATGCACAAATCCTGTACGATCCCATACATTATTTAACCTTCATTGATCTATTTTAGCGGGGTCTAAAATTGCTATCTATGAAGTTTATATTGTTTCTGACCGGATTTTGCATTTCGTTGCAGCTGTATTCCCAATCCAATGTTTTGTGGGACGATTACCTGCAAAACCGTCCCAAAGGGGAGGCAACCATTTTGCCCGATTTTTCTTACGCTGGTTACCACCGCGGTGAAAAAGCCATTCCTGAGGTGAAGTACAAGGTTTTCGATATTGCCGATTATGGCGCAGTGCCCAACGATACCCTTTCGGATCGGGCAGCCATTGAAAAAGCTGTGGCTGCTGCGGTGCAAAATGGTTCGGGCATCGTTTTCTTTCCTAAAGGACGGTTTGTGGTCAACGACGGTTCTGAAGAGCCCCGACCCATTACCATCAAAGCTAAGAATCTGGTGCTGAGGGGCAGTGGTTCTGGTGTGGACGGAACTGAATTGTTTATGAAAAATGTACTTCCGGCAAAAAATCCCGAACAGATGTGGACTTCCCCTTATATGTTTGAGTTGGTGGGCGGTGGCTCCGAAACTGCGCTCACCGAAGTGGTGGCCGATGCAACAGCCGGTTCGTTTGCCATTGAGGTGGCCGATGCTTCCAAATTGAAGGCCGGTCAATGGATCGTGCTGCGGCTTCAGAATAACGACCCTGAGCTAGTGCGATCCGAATTGCAGGGACGGGAGCCCGACGTGCGTTGGTCGTCGATCCGAAATAAGGGCGTTTATGTCAATGTTTACCACCAGATTGAGAGGGTGGAAGGATTGGTGGTGACGCTGAAAGAACCTTTGCACAAATCCATCGAGCGCCAGTACGGATGGAAGGTGCTTCAATATGGCCATTCCGAAGAGGTGGGCGTGGAAGATATTGCTTTCGTGGGCAACTGGAAACAGACGTTTGACCATCATGCCGACTGGATTCACGATGGCGGCTATTCGCTGCTCAAGTTCCAACGGTTGGCCAATAGTTGGATCCGCAATTGCCGCTTTACCGATGTGAACCGGGCCGTCAATCTCGTTTTGTGCAGCAATGTCAGTGTGCTGAATTGCACTATCACCGGAACACCAGGCCACAGCGCCATCAGTTCCAATGCCTCTACCCGGGTTTTCATTGGCAAGGTGGTTGACACATCCTCACAGTTCCATGCTTGCGGGGTTACGGGTCCAACCATGGCGACGGTTCTATGGAGGATATCCAATAATGCCAATACTTGTTTCGAAGCGCATGCTTCTCAGCCCCGCAACACGTTGGTAGATAACGTGCAGGGAGCCATTATGCACAACCGGGCAGGTGGTGCCAACGAGAACCTCCCCAACCACTTGGATCATCTCATTTTGTGGAATTACCGCGATATTGGAGAAGGTACCTCGGGTTTTGAATTTTGGCCCGAGAAGAGGACCTATTTTAAAATGTTACCGCCAACCATCGTGGGTTTCCCTTCGGGAACCACTACTTTCAACACCAATCAGTTGAAACATTTGCTCTTCCATGGCGCCCTGGCCAACCCCGAATCGTTGTGGGAAGCCCAGTTGAAGTTGCGCTTGGGTAAATTGCCAAAGTGGGTGGAAATGCTGAAACAATAAATTTTGGATAATAAATTGCAACTAACTAAAAAAGATTATATTATGAAACGCCTTATCGCTTATTTTACTGTTGGGATGATGATCCTATTTCCTGTTTTTTCCCAAGCTCAAAAAGCCACGAAAGTGAAGGTTGCTGAAGATGCTTTCGTGCAAGGTGGCGAAACTGCCACTGAAGCTTTGGGTGCCTCTATTAGTGACCGTTTGCGGATACAAAAATCGGATGGCAATGACAAGTACTCCCGCAGCACCTATTTGAAATTTGCTTTCGATGCACAAAAGGATTTTTCTTCTGCTGTTTTGAATGTTTGCGTGAAAGTGAATGCCAGCAAAAATGATGCGGATGCCCAATTCTCTTTGGATGTTTATTCCTCCGAAAATGAAGCGTGGGACGAGACCTCCATCACATTTGAAAAATGTCCGGCCATCAAAGATTTGATGGGGCAGACAACCTTAGCACCCAACGAAAACAACGACTGGGTGCAAATTGAATTGAATGCCGAAACGCTGAAAAAATTGATTAAGGCCAATCAGGGCACTGTAACCCTAGTGCTATATAATAAGGAGTTCAACCAAACATCGGCCGAGGTGATCTCGAAAGAACGCAAATGGCAGAATGGTGCTCCAGCCAAGCGGGAAGCTTTTGTAGAATTGAAATAATGGGATGATGAGATATTTTTTATTGATACTTTTATTGATGGGGTTGGGTCATATGGGCTTTGCGCAGAATGGCGATTTCAACCATCCATCGTTGCTATCCTTCGAAGAGGGATTGCCTCCGACCATTTCTGCCGGCAAAAATGGATCCTTGAAACTTTCGGATCTCCACTATAAGCACGGCAAAAAGTCCCTAATGTGGAAATGGCGGGGTGAAGGGACGTTGACTTTCTCGCAGGAGATTGGCTTCAAACCATTTGATCCTTCTAAAGAGGACAAATCCATTGGCTCCTTTGCCGGCTGGTTTTACAACGAAAAGCCGATGGCCGACTCGTTGACTTTTGTCTTTGGTACCAACCAAACAGAAAACTGTTCGTTTCGCATGGCACTCAATTTCAAAGGGTGGCGCGGCATTTGGGTGGCTTTTGAACGTGATATGAAAGGCAAACCGGTGGAGGGCATGAACTTCATGCGCATCGAAGCACCTCAAGGGGCTGCTCAGGGAACTCTGTTCCTCGACCATTTGTTCCTGTGCACCGACATCGACAGCCGCCACCACACGCCCGACCATCAGGTGCCTTTTGTCAACGCCAAAACCATCATGCATTGGCTGATGCTGGAGAAGGTGAGCCACTTCCGACCCGACATGCCTCTTCAAGAAGCATTGACAAAGGAGGATGTTAAGATGATGAAGGTGGTAGATGACCGGTTTTTTGCCGAAGTGTTTAAAAAACAGAATGTCACCGCCTCAAAGATGGAGGAGCTACAAAAGAAATTCGATTATTATGGCATCATTCGATCCGGGAAAAATATAACCGGCCTGCCCATTTGGTTCACACGGGCAGCTGAAATCTATGTGCCCTATGGTGGTCATCAAGCGGCAAAGCTTTTTGACCGCAATGGACAGGAAGTGCAGGACTATTTTGATTTGATGTTTGCCATTGCCTGTTCCTATAAAAGTACAGTGGATGTGGCTATGCAAGGGCAGCTGAAACAAATGTTCCTCGACCTGTACGACCACATGCTCGACCAAGGCATTGCGGCAGGCAGTGGATTAGGCACTATTCATCACTATGGTTACAGCTGGCGCAATTATTTCACGGCACTCTTCATCATGAAAGATGAGCTGAAAGCCACCAAACGGCTCGACTCTGCAGTGGATGGCCTGTTTTGGTTCTCTGGCGTGGGTGAAACGTTTGAAAAGCCCTTGCAGCTGGGGATGGATATGGATGCTTTCAATACAGCCACCATGGGGCGGCTCGCCAGCATCCTCATCATGCCCGATTCTCCTTTGAAGAAACAGTACTTGAGCTGTTTCTCGCGATGGATCGATAATGGCTTGCAAATACCTACCGGTCTGGAGGATGCCTTTAAGATCGATGGCTCGGTGTACCACCATGCCAACCATTATCCGGCTTATGGTGTGGGCGGACTCGAAGGCGCCACGAAAATGGTTTACTTCTTGAGCAATACCTCCTTTAAGGTGTCGCAGGCTGGTCACGAAAACCTCAAAAAGGCGTTGCTGACCATGCGTCTCTATTGCAATCTTTTGGAATGGCCCATCTCCATGTCGGGGCGCCATCCCAATGGGAAGGGCAAGCTGGTTCCCAACCATTTTGCCTATCTGGCAAAAGCTGGCTCGCCCGATGGAGCCCAAACAGTTGATGGGGAACTGGCTTCTGCCTATTTGAGACTGGTGGCAGGAAAGAAAAACGATGCCGATGCAAAATATTTTCAACAGCAAGGTATTCAAGCCGAGAAGACCCCCAATGGTCATTGGACTTTGCCTTATGGAGCCACTACCATTCATCGCAGGGGCGAATGGCTGGCCACGGTGCGTGGACATTCACGCTACCTTTGGGCTGCCGAGCATTATATTGGCGCCAACTATTATGGGCGTTATCTGGCCCACGGAGCCTTGCAGATCCAGGGACAAGGCAATCCGGTCAACCTGAAGGCGAGTGGCTTTGTGCAGGAGGGATGGGATTGGAACCGGATACCAGGAACCACTGCCGTGGAGATGCCCTTGGATCAGTTGCGAGCCAATATTCTTAATGTGGATCAACATTCGGGGTATGAAGAGATGCTTTTCTCCGACGAATCGTATGCCGGCAGTGTGGCCATGGATGGTCGGGATGGCCTTTATGCCTTCAAACTGCATGAGCACGACAAATACAATGGTTCTCTAAGGGCCAACAAATCCTATTTCTTTTTCGGCAATAAGATCATCTGCTTGGGTAGCAATATTGAGAATGCGGTTTCAGGTTATCCAACCCATACCGTTCTTTTCCAAAATCACTTTGAGAAAGGGAAGGAATCGCTTTTGGTTGACAAACACTTGGTTTCTTTTGGCTCGGATTCTGCTTTTTCTGCCTCAAGCACCATCATAATGGACAACAAACGAAATGGTTATTTTATTCCTGACGGTGATGTCTCGGTTTTGGTGAATGAACAAACCTCCCGCGACCAAGCCTCTGAGAAGCCTACAAAGGGTAACTTTGCCTCCGCAGTGATCCAGCATGGTAAAGCGCCCCAAAATGCAAGCTATCACTATTGTCTGTTGGTGGATGTGGATCCTTCTCAACTGTCTGCTTTTCAACAAAAGATGCAGGCAGAGCAGGATGCGCCTTACCGGGTTCTCCAGATGGATTCCACTGCCCATATTGTTTTCGATACGGAGAGTGCCACCACCGGTTATGCATTTTTTGGCACGTCGAGCCATCACAACCATGGATTGATCATGTCCAACAGTCTGCCATGCATGGCCATGACCCGGCTTGAGGGCAACAAACTAGTGTTGAGTGTGGTCAATCCCGATCTCGCCCTATATGCCGGTGAAGCCGATGAGTTGTACGAAAATGGGAAACGCGTGGAGCGCAGCATCTATTCGCGCCCCTGGAAAAACAACGAAAGCCAGGTCACCGAGTTGGCAATAACTTTGCAAGGCCATTTTACCGGGAGCCATGAAATGCTAAAAAGTATTAAGGCTGAAAACGGCTCGACACATCTTGTTTTTTATTGTAAAGATGGTCTTTATTCACAGGTGGAATTGCAAGTTGTTGATTGATAGTTTGGTGTGTTATGATGTGAATTGTATTGGTGTACAATTTTAGCAATAGATGTGAATGATTGTTAACATGAGATTGGTGGCGGTCAGGTAAATTTGACCTTGTAATCAGCTTCCCTGGATGGTTTGATTGTCGATCAGTCAAATCATCTAAGGAATAAATTAAATCGTAGTTTTATGAAAAAAATATTTCTTTTTTTGATTGGATTGACCGTTGCATTTCTGACCAGTCGATGCACTGAAGATTCTTTTGGCGGGGAGAGTGTTGTGGATGCTTCCCCCACAACTCTTTCTTATGCCGAGGTGCTCCAGGTTCGGGAGGGAAAGGCCTTCAAGTCGGGCATACCGGCTGTGGGTTCTGGTGGACGGAAGGTGAAATTTGAAATTTCCGGTGGAACACTCTCGCAGGCCGAACTGACCAGCGAAATGCTGGCTTCCTTTTTGATTGTTGACACAACCGGTGTGATTTCAGCTCCAGCCAACAATAACCTGACCGAGGGGGAGTACAAGTTGAAAATTAAATTGACCAATACCATTGGAGCAACTGTTTTTAACGAAGGTTTCAAGATGGTGATCCTGCCCGCCTTGGCCGAGGGGTTGGCTTATCCAACCAACAAAATAACCTTTGAAAGAGGAAAGGACAATGTGTCGGAGGCGCCCGATTTTGTGGGAAACAAAGCGGATGTTGTTTTTTCATTGGTAGAAACAGCCGGCTCATCCTATTTTTCCATCGATGGTGCCACAGGCAAAATTTCCATGAGTGCCTCGTCGTTGCCCGAAATTGGAAATTACAAGCTGACCGTTTCGGTTAATAATAAGGCAAATGTTGCTCAGACTTTTAAAGATGTAATTACCGTTGACGTGGTGTCGAAACCTTACAGTCTGGTTTTTGAGCCAGCCGTTAAGGAGGTTGCAGAGTATGCCTTGGGCTTTTCGTCAACCCCCTCGGTAAAAGCTTCCAACCTATCAACCATTGAATATGCTTTGGGTACCAGCAGTTCACCCTATTTCTCAATTGATACCAAAACCGGGGTGATCACCTTGGCTGCCATGCATCCTTTTAAAGTCGGCGAACTGGTGCCCGTTGATGTGCGAGTTACCAACAACATGGGAAGCACCTTGTTTGAAGATGCTTTCACCTTCAAAATTGTTGCCCAGGAGCCGGTTGCGCCCTATGATTTTTCATATTTGAACCATTCAGCTACGGTGGGACAAGGAAAAGCATTTTCAAGCGATATGCCCAATATCAAGGGCGCTTACCCCATTCGGTTCTCCTTTGCATCGGGCAATGGAAGTGGCCAGTTTTCCATCAGCGAAACAACCGGGCAGATTGGCCTGTCGGCAGGAAATACATTGCCAGCCGGTGATTATCTGTTGAAGGTCAAAGCATCCAATGCTTTTGGTGAAGCCGTTGTGGATTTCAATGTCACCATTACTGCCCCACAGATGCGCGTCCTTTTTGATGCCGACTTCAAAACTTTAGGAAAAACCGGCAACATGCGGGCTGTTGACCTTGAAGGCAACCTGGATGCCACAGGCCGGAAAAAAGGCTGGATTGGCAATGGTAATATGTGGTTGAAGGATAACACCAAACAGAATGGCGTGCAGATGTTTTGCGATAAGGTGGAAAATAGCGACTGGCTACTTGCCGAAAATGTCAACTTGTCGGGCTTATCTTCGGTTGAGTTGTTTCTGGAGTTTTATCTTTTGTTTGCCGATAATAATTCGGATGTGAACAAGCTCTTTATCAAAGTGTCGGAAGATTTCACAGGCAATGTGGAGAGTGCCACTTGGACAGTGCTCAACAATGGAGAAATTTCACAATCATTCGACGATGCCCATCTGTTGCTCAGCAGCGCCACAAAAATTGTGGCCTCGAACCCTGCTGCCGACCAAGTTCTGGCATCCGATTATGTGGAGCAGTTGAAATTGAACCTGGATCAATATGCCGGTAAAACCATCACCATTGCCATCCATGCGCACCATTCGTTGCAATACAATCCTGCAAAAGCTTTGACTGCTTTAAGTCGCGGGACTTGTGTCACCAATTTAATTGTGAAGGGTGAGTAAGGGATTTTTAAATAGCTTGTTGTAAAACCAAGCATTCGAAGAATGTGGTAAAAAACTAATAATAATCGCATGAAAAAACTGGTTGTCTTATTTTTATCAATGTTCCTGTCGATGGCATTTGCCATTGCGCAGAAGAACGTTACCGGCAAGGTTGTGGACGAAAAAGGGGAGAGTCTCCCCGGGGTCAACATCTTGGTGAAAGGTTCCTCCACCGGTTGCATCACCGATGTGGATGGGAAGTTCTCCCT
>JAGPIS010000122.1 GCA_018054835.1 Breznakibacter sp.
TGGCACCAATGGTCATCTATTGGGCACTTCGCGCTCCGAATTGTATTCCAAGGGTATTGTTTCGCCCCTGATCAATCATCAAGCCTATTACGCCATGGCCATTAAAGAAGAGCCCGAATATATGACTAAGGAAGGGATTGGTTCCTTGAAATATTTGTCGGGTTATTTGCCTTTTTATAATTACGAAAACCAGCTGTTGGGCTATTTGAACATCCCTTATTTTGTGGGAATCAATTCCTTGCACCAACAAATTTCCTCCATCGTGGTGGCCATTATCAATGCCTATCTGTTTTTTATTCTAATAGCAGTTGGTCTGGCCATCCTTATTTCAAGGCGGATTGCCTCCCCTCTGATTGCTATCCGCGAAAGCATCAAAAATGTGCAATTGGGAAAGAGCAATGCAAAGATCAACTATTCTGGTTCCGATGAAATTGGTAACTTGATCACCGAGTTTAACCGAATGCTTGATGAATTGTCGTTCAGTGCCGAAAAGTTGGCTGCCTCGGAGCGCGAATCCGCTTGGCGTGAGATGGCCAAACAAGTGGCTCATGAAATTAACAATCCATTGACTCCTATGAAATTGAGCGTGCAGTACCTTCAGCGGGCATGGGACGAACAACGCGAAGATTACGGCAAGTATATGAACCGTGTAACCGATACGCTTATTGAACAAATTGACCAGTTGTCGGTGATTGCGTCCGAATTCTCAAGCTTCGCCAAAATGCCATCCATGAATCCTGAATATATTGATGTAGTTCATAAAATTAAAAGTGCCATCGCCTTGTTCGACCAATCCGAAAATATCCGTTTTACTTTCAACGACAATGGAGCCGGCAAGGCGGTGGTTTATGCCGATGGGGAACAGATGGGGAGTGTACTCAACAACCTTTTGAAAAATGCCATCCAATCTATTGACCATGGCCGCATGGGTGAAATATCCATCTCGTTGAAAAAGATGGAAAGCGAGGTGCGCATTTCTGTAGCCGATAATGGGCATGGAATTCCTGCCGATATCCAGGAGAAAATGTTCAAGCCCAACTTTACCACCAAATCTAGGGGCATGGGGCTTGGTTTGGCCATCGTAAAAAATATTATCATTGGAATGCAAGGCAGCATCTGGTTCGAAACCATGGTAGGGATTGGAACCACTTTTCATATCTCTATTCCTTTGAGGGAGAATGAAACGAAAGCATAGTCTGCCGGGGTTAATCTTCCAGGTTCTCTTTTTTTATCACTGAGGTGTTCACCCATTCGTCGGCTAACCGGTGCTCGTGCTTGATAAAGTAAACGATGTCGATGATGTTGATGATTGGGGTGATCAAAATCAAACTTCTGATTATTGACTTCTCAAATTTGCCCTTCCCTAAATCCTGGTTGGTCTCCCGATCCACTAGTTTTAATTGGTAAAGATGCTTCCCAAAGCTTTCGCCGTTGGCCAGGGGCAAAGCATCTTTCAAGAAAAAATAAAGCGCACCAACAATATAGCCCACCACTGGAATGATGCTGAGCGCCAGGGCAATTGATGCGTCTAGAATGAGTGCAACAACCCTTTCTAGGACTACTTGGGTTTTTATTCGTTGAATTAACAGTTGATAAAACATGAGCCGAATATTTGCTGCGAAAATATCTGTTTTTATTAATATACGGCTTGGCAGGAACCTTTTTATTTGACCGTAGGTTGTTTTTTCTACGAGATGTCCTCCATCTGGATCAAGTTGTTGAGTATGGCATACACCGTCAATCCGGCCACCGTTTTAATTCCAAGCTTTCGGGTGATGTTCTTCCTATGCGAAATGACGGTATGCGTGCTGATGAATAATTTGTTGGCTATCTCTTTGTTGGTCATGCCCAAGGCCACCAACTGGAGGATGTTTTTTTCACGCTGGCTTAACTCTTCCTCGCTATCGCCATCCTGCTGTGCCGAAGCAATGGCAATCCTTATGTGGTGGTTGATTTTTTCGGTTAGTGTCGATTTCGAGTCCATGACCGATATTTGGTTCGTTGGTGCATCCAAAGGCAAGCTGCTGTTCGATATGTATAACAATTGGGTCTTGTCGTCCCTTATGCATTCACTAACCTGGTCGGTCAATCCGGATAGCAAGCTGGTGTTTACGATAATTATCTGATGTTCTAATGTGTTAAGCAGCAATTCCTTGCATTCCATGTCGCTGGTGACCTCCGATATGGAATTTATCTCCGGAAATTGTTCCAACAAAAGATGAAGCCCCTTCCTTATGATGTAGGACGGTTCGGCTAGTAATATGTTAAGCATTTATCATTTGTTTTGTTGGTAATATTCCTTTTCCATCTGCTCGACCTTTGGGATCAATACCCGTTCTTCCATTTTGGAGTGGTCGTTCAAATCACTTTCCAGTCTGAATATTTCATATACCAAATTGTTGTATTTGTAATTGTTGGGTGGGGGAGGGAGATACTTCAACAGGATGGATTTCAAATCATAAAGCTTCTCCTCAATGTCGTTGTGATCCTCCGTGTACTTATCTATGGTGTACCTAATTACTTTGGGATTAATGTCTTT
Source organism: Breznakibacter sp. (assembly GCA_018054835.1). GTDB lineage: Bacteria > Bacteroidota > Bacteroidia > Bacteroidales > Marinilabiliaceae > JAGPIS01. Next base: position 2,540 of record JAGPIS010000122.1, read on the forward strand.
TAATTCTAATTCTTTGTTGATTAGTTGATTGAGGGTTAAAACGTATGGAAATACCATTTTCTCCTCCAATTCTATGTGGGTATTGAATTCCTTGATGTAGTCCTTGAAAAACTTCAACAGCAAATCGATGTTTTTCACCTGACCACTCAATTCTGCCTCAATGTCGGTAATTTGTCTCTCGATATCGGGTATCCTATAATGAACAAGGCAATGGTGCGTGTTTCTTAAGTATTCCACAATCCAGTTGACCGGAAAATTCAGCAATTCCTGGGAGGGGAAATAATCCTCATTGTTATACACATTGGTTAATTGTAGAAAAAAGTTGACATCCACATCTTGCTCAGCGCATATTTCGCTCACCGATTTCTCCCGGAAGCCCAATTTTATGTTTAACCCTTGTATCACCGAGAGTAATTGAATGTTGCTGTGAATGACATCTGCCATTTTCATCTCTGCAGTTATCGCCATCTGTTTGTTTTTTTTATTTAGAATGCTTAAAAATAAGATTTTTATTTATAAAAAAACCCCGGTTAAGGGGTTTTTTATAAATGAATCTCAATTTTATTTCGATTTGCTTCTCATCACGATGGTGACGGGTACCCCGCTGAAATTCCATTGTTCCCTGATTTTGTTTTCCAGAAAACGCTTGTACGGGTCTTTTACATACTGTGGTAAATTGCAGAAAAATGCAAAAGTCGGCGTTGGTGTGGGTAACTGTGTGATGTACTTTATTTTAATGTATTTCCCTTTGTTGGCAGGAGGTGGATAGTTTTCAATGAGTGGCAGCAAAAAGTCATTAAGCTGTGAGGTGCTCACCTTTCTGCTCATATTGTCATAAACTTCTACCGCCGCTTCCAATGCCTTGTGAATGCGCTGCTTGGTGGTGGCTGAAGTGAAGATGACCGGGAAATCGGTAAATGGTGCAACCTCTTGCCGAACCATCTCTTCGTATTTTTTTGTTGAACTGTTGTCTTTTTCAACCAAGTCCCATTTGTTCACTAAAACAACCACCCCTTTTTTATTGCGTTCAATGAGGCTGAATATTTTCTGATCCTGGCTTTCAAAACCACGCGTGGCATCAATCATCAATAAGCATACATCAGAATTCTCAATGGCTCTTACAGCCCGCATAACCGAGTAAAACTCCAAATCTTCTTTTACTTTGGCCTTTTTTCTCAATCCGGCCGTGTCAACCAAATAGAAATCGTGCCCAAATTTGTTGTAGCGGGTTAAAATGGCGTCGCGGGTCGTACCCGAAATGGGCGTGACGATATTCCGATCTTCCCCAATAAATGCATTGATAATCGATGATTTTCCGGCATTAGGGCGACCAACAATGGTGAATTTGGGCAGTGTGATCTCCTCTTCTTGAGGAACCTCCGGCAGTATGCTCACTAAATAATCCAACAGTTCGCCGGTGCCCGAGCCATTTATCGACGACAACGGGAAAATCTCATCCAAACCCAACGAATAAAACTCATTCATGTCAGCCCGGCGCTCGTTCGTGTCAACTTTATTGGCTACAACCACCACTTTCTTGTTGGTTCGCCTTAATAGGTTGGCCACCATGCTATCGTAATCGGTGATGCCAGTCATAACATCCACCACAAACAATATTATATCTGCCTCTTCAATGGCAATCAACACCTGCTTGCGAATCTCCTCTTCAAAAATATCATCGGAATTGATGGCGTACCCACCGGTATCGATCACCGAAAAATCTTTGCCATTCCAATATGCTTTGCCATACAACCGATCCCGTGTAACTCCCGAAGCCTCGTCAACAATGGCTTGCTTGGTTTTTGTGAGACGGTTGAATAATGTCGATTTGCCCACGTTTGGACGTCCTACTATGGCTATTATGTTTCCCATTCTGTTCCCGGATTTTTTGGTTTCAATTGTTTTAATATCTATTGTGCCGCCGATTTCTGTTTCGGGGACGCAAATATAGTGTATTCTAACGAATTATATCTGCTCTTGTACGCTCCGATGGTACTTTATTTCGGGTCGTAACCAAACTGTTTTAGTATGCGATCCTTGTCCCTCCAGTCTTTGGTTACTTTGACGTACAGTTGCAAAAACACTTTTTTGTCCAAAAACACTTCAATGTCTTTACGCGCATCCGTACCCACTTTCTTTAAAGCTTTCCCTTGATGACCAATGATGATGCCTTTTTGGGTCTCCCTAGCAACATGAATGACTGCACGTATGTTCACCAAGTTGGCAGTATCTTGGAACTCTTCAACTTCAACCTCTACCGAATATGGAATCTCCTTTTGGTAATAGAGCAGGATTTTTTCCCTGATTATTTCCGTGATGAAGAATCGTTCCGGCTTGTCGGTTAAGGTGTCCTTCGGGAAAAATGGTTCGGCTTTGGGTAGCAACTCCACGATTCGCTTTAATATACTGTGTACGTTGAACGAATGCATGGCCGATACCGGAATGATTTCGGCCTGCGGTAATTCTTCCGCCCAATAATCTACCAGTTTTTCCAGCTTTTCCTGGTCAATAAGGTCTATTTTGTTGATAATTAATAGTATGGGCGACTCAAGCTTCTTTATGGCGGAAATGAATTCATCATATTTATCCGGTTTTTCAACAGTGTCGGTCACATATATTAATACGTCTGCATCATAAAGTGCCCCCTGTGAAAACCGGAGCATAGTTTCCTGAAGCTTGTAATTCGGCTTTAATACTCCAGGGGTGTCCGAAAAAACAATTTGATACTCTGGTTCGTTGACTATGCCAAATATACGGTGCCGTGTTGTTTGTGCTTTCGATGTGATAATTGATAATCGTTCTCCTACCAACACATTCGATAATGTTGATTTGCCTACATTGGGGTTTCCTACGATATTTACAAAACCTGCTTTATGCGTCATTTGTATCCTTTATAATATATTTATTGGCCACAAAGATACAATATTATCTATATACTTGCATTGAATTAATTATTTAGGCTTCTCTCTGCTCTTCTTTTTATCAGGAACAGTTCACGCTTTCGTTTTGTAGGTACCTATTATTAATGGGTAGAGGTTTTTTTGCTTTTTTTGTTGTCATTTGCTTGTTTGGTATACTCGTTTTGTCGTAAATTGTATTCACTTTCCAAAACGGTGGAGGGTTTGCATGATAAGTCAGCTTTTCTGGGTTGTTGAGTATAAGAGGTTTGAGGAAAACTTTTGAAAAACTTTTCAAAACGATTTGGAATAACGAAAATAAAGCCCTTAATTTGCATCCGCTTTCCAGAGGGATTGCAGCACACAAACCTGGTTCACAACCTGGTGATTGACAAAATGGTGAAGGGGTTTATTGGATTCTACGGTTTAATCCGTAGAGACGCCTCATGAGGCGTCTCTACCGGACAAAAAAACCGGAAATAATTTCAAAAACATTTGGAGGTTAAAAAAAACTCCTTACCTTTGCAGCCGCTTCAAACGAAAGGGTTTGGACGACAAAAAAGAAAAGATACGATCTTTGAAAATATTGGATAAGTGCAAAAGGGAAAAATAAGGTAAAGCGACCCGAGTCAAAGCAGACGA
>JAGPIS010000123.1 GCA_018054835.1 Breznakibacter sp.
TGGTTGGTGTGCGTCTCTTTCAGCTTAACGGTGGCGCCAATGTCGCCAGCCACCAACTCGGTGACTTTGTGCCGGTTTGTGCCGGCCACGCAGAATAGCTGTGCTATGCGCTCCTTGGCATCGCGGTTGGTGTTCACCAAATCCATGCCTTCTTGTATTTTGCCCGACATCACCTTGAAGAAGGATACCTCTCCCAGGTGGGGTTCGATGCTGCTCTTGAACACAAAGATGCTGGCCGGTGCATTCTCATCGCAGGCAATCTCATCGCCGGCAATGGTTTTGGGTGGCGCCATCTGGGAGACATTGGGCACGATGTTGCCCAAAAACTCCATGAAACGGCGGATACCCATGTCTTTTTTTGCCGAGGCACAGAATACCGGGAATAGGTCACGGTGGATCAATCCCTTGCGGATGCCCATGCGCAGCTCCTCTTCATCGAGGTTGCCGGTTTCGAAAAAGAGCTCCATTAATTTTTCGTCGTTTTCGGCGGCTGCTTCCACCAAGGCATTGTGCAGCTCGTCGGCTTTGGCTTTTTCAGCGGCGGGTATTTCCGATATTTCGGGGGTGCCACCATTGGGACCCCAAGTGTAGAGTTTCATCTTTAGTACATCCACCACGGCATTGAAACCGCTACCGGTGTTGACCGGGTATTGCACAATCACCACCTTGCTCCCAAAAGCTTCGCGGGCCATTTCAATGGTGTGTTCGTAGTTTGCTTTCTCGTGATCTAGTTGATTGGACAAGAGGATGACCGGTTTCTTGTATTTTTCAGTGTACCGGAACATGTTGAGGGTGCCCACTTCAACGCCTTGTGCAGCATTCATCACTAGGATGGCAGTGTCGGTGACATTCAGCGAGGTAATGGCGCCATTGATAAAATCGTCGGAGCCGGGGCAGTCGATGATGTTCAGCTTTTTATCCAGGTATTCGGTGAAAAGGACTGTTGAGTAAACCGAGTAGCCATATTCGTGCTCCACGCGGTGGTAATCCGACACGGTGTTTTTACTTTCGATATCACCTCTGCGGTTGATAACGCCACCCTCGAAAAGCATTGCTTCAGCCAGGGTGGTTTTGCCCGAGCCGCTGCTACCAAGCAGCGCAATATTTTTAATTTGACCGGATGTGTAGATTTTCATAGACAATCAATTTAAACGTTAATACATAGTAGATTTCAGGGTATTCCAAAATTAATAATAATAATGTAATATCCAATAGTTTGCGCGTATAAGTTCATCGTTGCCAAGTGATGATAAAACGCAGCTTTAAATTCACCGGTTTTTGTGCCCGGATGGTTGTTGTTTGTTGGAATATTGCCTATATTTAACATTGAAACTGTTTTATTATGACATTGATAGGATCCGCTAAGAAACTTAAGATCATTATTGGGGAGCGGGATGTTGTTTATGACCATCCCCTGTATGAAGCCATTGCTATGGCTGCAGCAAAATATGGCGTGGCCGGCATCACGGTTTATCATGGGTTGAGCGGGTTTGGCGCTGCGGCCTATCAATCGCCACCCACCATTTCGAAAAGTGAGCGTCCGGTGGTGATCGAAGCCATTGATAAACCGGAACGCATCAGCCAATTTGCCGATATTGTGATTGGTTTGTTCGATAAAGCTCATTGCAACGGAATCGTTTATATGGTGGATGTGGAGGTGCTGCACTACCGCAACCGCGATTAGGCATTATACTTCGTTTTGAGTTCAAGTCAACATCGAACAGTCCTCTTTTTTCCTGCTGGATACCTTTTCGGCAGGATAATTGTCATGCCTTCTTGTAATCTTTTTTGTTACCAAAGGACATCGTTAGCGGTATTCTTTTACCTTTGGATTTTATTTCTATTTTTGTGGTTCATGATGTTTTTAATATAAATCTTATGAGGACTTTTGTTTTAAGTGTTGTCATTGGCTTTTTTTCCATGTTGGCTGTAAACGCCCAACATGCCAAGCCAACTATTAAATTTGATAAAACCATCCACGATTTTGGCGTTGTTCAGGAAGATAAGGGGACGGTTAATGTGGTTTTTGAATTTACTAATGCCGGAGGCCAGCCCCTCGTGGTGCATAATGTGCAAGCCTCTTGTGGATGCACAACGCCCGAATGGTCGCGCAACCCAATACCTCCCGGAGGCAAGGGAACTGTTAAAGTGACTTTCGATCCTAAAAACCGGCCCGGCAATTTCAATAAAATGGTCACCATCAGCTCAAATGCCCAAAATGCTAATGTTGTTTTACGGGTTACCGGTAATGTGACCGCTCGTGCTCAAACTGTCGAAGACATCTATCCCTATGTGATGGGTCCCTTGCGCGTGGCCGACACCCACCTGGCATTGACCAAGATTGCTCCCGGCGCGAAAAAGAGCGAACAACTCAAGCTTGTTAATACCTCTGACAAACCTGTGATGCCTGAGTTTTTGAATGTTCCCAGCCATATATCGGTTAAAGTGGTGCCCGAAACACTCAAGCCCGGTGAAGTGGGCGTGTTGGTGGCCGAATACGATGCTGCCAAAAAAGATGACTGGGGATTTGTGGTTGATCAGGTATTCCTGATTTTCGACAAGGTGAAGGATTATAAAAACCGGATCACCATCAGTGCAACCATCGAAGAGGACTTCGGTGCCCTCACCGAAGCTCAGATGCAAAACGCGCCGGTGATTACCATTGAAAACAAAACTTTCGATTTTGGCGAGATCAAATCGAACCAAAAGGTGGAGCATGCGTTTATTGTAAAGAATGATGGTAAATCCAACCTTATTATCCGTAAGGTTAAAGCCTCTTGCGGTTGCACGGCCATCAACCCTAAGAAAAGTGTTTTGGTGCCGGGCGAATCCACCGAAATAACTGCCATCTTTGACCCTACAGGGAAAAGTGGCCGCCAAAACAAGTCGGTAACCATCATCACCAACGATCCAAAAAGCTCCAATGTGATGCTGCGGATAACTGGAAATATTGTGAATTGAAGTTGAATTGAAAATACAATAGAATTTAACAGAGAGCTAAACCTGGCTCTCTGTTTTTTTAAAGTTTGTGCTATGGATCATCATCACGATCATTTTGAAAACGACCCCGCTTTTAAAGGATTGAAAGTCAACAAAGGGGTGGAGAACCAGCCTACGGTTAGCCACGAAGCTGCCCAGCGATTGATTGGAAGTAAGAAGAAAATGCTTTCGGTTGATGAGTACGTGGCTGGCATCCTCAAGGGCGATATTACCATATTGAGCCGTGCAGTCACTTTGGTGGAGAGTTCCCGTGCCGACCACCAGCTGATGGCGCAGGAAATTATCAAGCAGTGTTTGCCCAAGGCCGGCAATAGCGTAAGGCTTGGGATTACCGGGGTGCCGGGAGCCGGCAAAAGTACCTTTATCGAAGCACTGGGCATGCACATCATCAACCAGGGCGGAAAGTTGGCAGTGCTGGCCATCGATCCCTCCAGCGAAAAATCGAAGGGAAGCATCCTGGGCGACAAAACGCGCATGGAGCAGCTCTCCGGTCAGGAAAATGCTTACATCCGTCCCTCGCCCTCGGCAGGTTCCTTGGGAGGGGTGGCTCGCAAAACCCGCGAAACCATTATTTTGTGTGAGGCCGCTGGCTTCGATACCATATTTATTGAGACGGTGGGGGTGGGGCAGTCCGAAACAGCTGTCCACAGCATGGTTGATTTCTTTTTGTTGCTGATGCTGGCCGGTGCCGGCGATGAGCTTCAAGGCATCAAACGTGGCATTATGGAGATGGCCGATGCCATCACCATCAATAAAGCCGATGGCAACAATGTGGAAAAGGCCAATCTAGCCCAAGCCCAATATCGTAGTGCCCTGCACCTCTTTCCAGCCTCCAAATCGGGTTGGATCCCAGAGGTTAAAACCTGTTCGGCACTCAACAAAACTGGGGTGGATCAAATTTGGACGATGATTTTGGAGTATGTGGAATTAACTAAAAAAAATAATTACTTTTATGCCCATCGTCGCGACCAGGCACGTTACTGGATGTTTGAATCCATTCACGAGAACTTGCGCAATCGTTTCTATAAACATCCGGTGGTGATGGATCATCTGGTTGAATATGAGCAGATGGTGCTGGCCGATGAAAAAAGCTCCTTTGTTGCGGCCAACGAGCTTTTGGATCTCTATTATAAGAATATTTGAGGGTCATCCCTTGGTTGTAAATAAATTAAATTGTTATCAAATGAAAAAATTGTTTTTCTATTTCCTGGGAATGACCGCATTGGTAGCCTGTCAGCCCAAAACATTCAAAATTGAGGGTAAACTGACCGGTGTTGAAAACGGAAAGGTATATCTTCAAAACATCCGCGAAGGCCGACCAAATCCGGTTGACACAGCTGACGTTGTAGGTGGTAGTTTTTCTTTTGAAGGTAAAGTGGATGCACCTGAACTCTATTTTATCATTGTTGAAGGCCAGCAAATGCCTGTGGTTTTGTTTGCCGAAAATGGTAAGATCAAAATCGAAGGAAGCGTCGATAGCCTGGATAAAGTGACCGTTTCTGGTTCAAAATCGCACGACTTGTTCAAGAAATTCAACGACGAAATGCCCGATGCTAAACGTTCAACGGCTATCCGTGACGAATATATGCAGGCTCAAATGAGCCAGGATCAGGCAAAAATGACTGCCCTTGGCGAAGAGATGAATGCCATCATCGAAAACCAACAGGCTTATATGAAAAAGTTTGTGTTCGACAATGTAGGCAACCCTGTTGGTGCATTTATGGGCTTGAATGTGGCTTCTATGTTGGAGTATGCCGAGCTTGACAGCCTGGTGACACTTTTGGAAGTTCAGCAGCCAACCCATATTTATGTGCAAGACCTTAAAAAGGCAATTGAGCCTATGAAAGCACATCAATTGGCATTGGAAGCTGTGAAAGAGGGCAAACCTGCACCAGCTTTCTCATTGGTGGCTACCGATGGCAAAGAGGTTTCTTTGGAGTCGTTCAAAGGTAAATATGTGTTGGTCGATTTCTGGGCATCTTGGTGTCAACCTTGCCGCCAGGAAAACCCCAATGTGGTGAATGCCTACAAAGCATACAACAGCAAAGGTTTTGAAGTTTTCAGCGTGTCGGTTGACCGTGACGAGCAAGCTTGGTTGAATGCCGTTAAAGAAGATGGTTTGACTTGGGCTCAAGTGCGCGATGCTGAAAACAAAGTGGCCGAGTTGTATGCCATTCAGCAAATCCCAACCACTTTCCTTTTGGATCGTGAAGGTGTTATTATTGCCACCAACTTACGTGGCGAAGCCCTTGAGGCCAAACTGAAAGAGTTGATGCCTTGATTGGTCGAGTGAATCAATGATATACAAAGCCTGCATGTGTTGATGTGCAGGCTTTTGTTTTTTTATCATTTGAATTCTTCGAAATTGTTTGCTATTTTGTGGAACCAATAAAAAATAAAAATATGAGAAATTTCTTCGGTCTCTTTTCGCTGCTTGTTTTGGCAGCATGCCAGCCACAACCCAAAGGCTATACCATCGAGGGTACCCTCACCAATGCTGATGGAAAAACAGTATTGCTCACGGCTTTTACTGCCGATGGCGGTCAAACCCTTGATACAATCCATCCGGTGGATAACCAATTCAGTGTCAAAGGTATGCTGGAGCAGCCAGTGCTTATTAGCCTTACAGTGGATGGTAGCAAGCAACGGCTCTCTTTCTTTGGCGAAAATGCCAAGTACAAGTTGACGGCCGATGCCGACAGTCTTGATAAAGGTGTCGTGGAAACTGAAAGTTTAGTTCAAAAAGAATATGCCCAGGTTGTCAGCGATTTGAAAGCTGTTCAGACTCAGCAGGAAACCATTGTGAATGGTTACAACCAAGCTAAGTCTGAGGGCAACGACGTATTGGCTGAGTCTTTTATAAAACAATATGACTCTTTGGATGTTGTAACGGGCGATATCATGACTGCTTTTATCAAGGCTAAGCCACAATCGCCTGTTTCGGCCATGTTTGTGCGCAACAAATTCAGCTATGGTTCTTTGGATGAGATGAAAGCTGGTGTTGCTATGTTGGATACCGTTTTGGCTTCCTC
>JAGPIS010000124.1 GCA_018054835.1 Breznakibacter sp.
TGTTGGAGTAAACCTCGGTATCCATTACCAATACATTGATATTCATGCCCGATGCCAAAACGTGGTCCAAACCGCCATAACCGATGTCGTAAGCCCATCCGTCACCACCAAATACCCATACTGATTTTTTAACCAGGTGGTCTTTCATGGCAAGAATTTCGGCTGCAACAGGATTGCTCTCCTTGGCCAATGCAGCTTCCACTGCTTTGGATACTTCGCGTGATTTTTCGCCATCGTTGAAGGCTGCCAACCAAGCTTCGAAAGCGGCTTTGGTTTCAGCATTCACACTCTCCAAATTGCTTTGGATGAGGTTGCGGACGCGTTCGCGCAATTTTTCGGTTGCTGTGGCCATACCCAAACCATATTCAGCATTGTCCTCGAACAAGGAGTTCGCCCAAGCTGGTCCTTTGCCTTCTTTGTTGGCGCAATAGGAAGTGGCAGGAGCCGAACCACCATAGATGGATGAACATCCGGTTGCATTGGCCACCATCATGCGGTCGCCAAACAATTGGGTGATCAGCTTGATGTAAGGTGTTTCGCCACAACCAGCACAAGCACCCGAGAACTCGAACAGAGGCTGTGCAAACTGCGATGCCTTCACATTCATGGTTTTTGGGGTGATGGTGTCTTTGATGGCTACTTTTTCGGCCATGTAGTTCCAACGCTCAACTTGTTCCATTTGGCTGTCAAGCGGTTTCAGGTCAAGTGCTTTGGTTTTGGCAGGACATACATCCACACAGTTGCCGCAACCGGTACAATCCAACACACTCACCTGGATACGGTACTGAAGGTGTTCATATCCTTTACCGTTGGTTTTCTTGGTGATGGTTCCGGCAGGTGCGCCAGCCAGCTCCTTCTCATCCAAAAGGAATGGACGGATGGCAGCGTGGGGACAAACGTAAGAACACTGGTTGCACTGAATACAGTTGTCAACGTTCCATTCTGGAACACTAACTGCAATACCACGTTTCTCGTAAGCAGTGGTTCCTGCTGGGAATGTGCCATCCTCACGACCACGGAATGCACTTACGGGCAGGTCGTCGCCTTTAAGAGAGTTGATGGGGTTCACAATATTGCGGATGAACTCGGGCAGTTTGGAATCTTCAACTTCAGCAACAGTGGTCAGTGAAGCCCACTCTGCAGGTATCTCGATTTTTGTAACGGCATTGCCTTTGTCGATGGCTGCAAAGTTCTTGTTGACAACATCTTCGCCCTTGTTGCCGAATGATTTCACCACGGCTTTCTTCATCTTTTCAACGGCCAAGTCATAAGGAATTACCTCGGCAATCTTGAAGAAGGCACTCTGCATGATGGTGTTGGTGCGGTTGCCCAATCCAATCTCCTCGGCCAGCAAGGTGGCATTGATCGTGTAGAAGTTGATGGCATTGTCGGCCATGTACTTCTTCATATCGTTGGGAATGCGGTTTTTAGTCTCTTCCACATCCCAGATGGAGTTCAAAAGGAATACGCCACCTTTTTTCAACCCTTTCAGCATGTCGTAACGACCCAAGTAAGCAGGTACGTGGCAAGCAACAAAGTCGGGGGTGTTCACCAGGTAGGGTGAGCGGATTGGACTGTCGCCGAAGCGTAGGTGGGATACCGTGATGCCACCCGATTTTTTGGAGTCGTAGGCAAAATACGCTTGTGCATATTTGTCGGTGTTGTCACCAATGATTTTGATGGAGTTTTTATTGGCACCAACAGTTCCGTCGGAACCCAAACCATAGAATTTACCTTCAAAAGTACCTTTGGGTGCCAAGCTGATTTCGGGCAACAAAGGCAGTGAGGTGAAAGTAACATCATCAACAATACCCACGGTGAACTGGTTTTTGGGTTCGGCCATGGCCAGGTTGTTGAATACTGAAATGATTTGCGATGGGGTGGTGTCTTTGGATGAAAGACCGTAGCGGCCACCAACGATCAATGGCGCATTGGCTTTGCCATAGAACAGTTCGCAGATGTCGAGGTACAATGGATCACCATTGGCACCGGGTTCTTTGGTGCGATCGAGCACGGCAATGCGTTTCACTGTTTTGGGGCAAGCTTCCATAAAGTATTTGGCCGAGAATGGACGGTAGAGGTGCACGGCAATCAAGCCTACCTTTTCGCCTTTGGCCACTTTGGCATCAATCACTTCCTTGATGGTGTCGGTAACCGAACCCATGGCGATGATCAAATGCTCGGCATCTTCAGCACCATAATAATCGAACGGACGGTATTTGCGGCCGGTGATTTTGCTGATCTGATCCATGTACTCGGCCACTACGTCGGGAATGGCGTTGTAGAATGGGTTGGCCGCTTCGCGGCTCTGGAAATAGATATCGGGGTTTTGCGCAGTACCGCGTGTAACAGGGTGCTCGGGGCTCAGGGCATTGTCGCGGAAACGTTTCAACGCTTCTTTGTCGAGTAAGCTCACCAAAGTATCCTGCTCCATCACTTCAATCTTCTGGATCTCGTGCGAAGTACGGAAACCATCGAAGAAATGAAGGAAGGGAACACGGGTTTTGATGGATGCCAAGTGGGCAATACCGGCCAAATCCATCACTTCCTGAACACTTCCGGTGGCCAGCATGGCAAAGCCGGTTTGGCGGGCCGACATCACATCGGAGTGGTCGCCAAAGATGGAAAGTGCCTGTGCAGCCAAGCTTCGAGCACTCACGTGGAATACGCCGGGCAGCAGCTCGCCTGATATTTTGTACATATTGGGGATCATCAGAAGCAATCCCTGTGAAGCAGTAAAGGTGGAGGTCAACGCACCGGCCTGGAGTGATCCGTGCATGGCTCCGGCGGCACCGGCTTCCGACTGCATCTCTTCAACCCTTACGGTTTCGCCAAACATGTTTTTCCTTCCGGCCGCAGCCCACTCGTCCACATATTCAGCCATGGTCGAGGAAGGAGTGATGGGGTAGATGGCAGCTACTTCGCTAAACATGTAAGCGATGTGGGCAGCAGCCTGGTTACCATCACAGGTGATGAACTTTTTTTTGTTTGCCATTGATATATACTCCTAATAATTAATAATGGTTATTACTACTAATTCATATCATTGATAACTCTTCGTGTATCTAGAAATCCCATAGGATTCGGGTATGCTTAATATAAAAATCCAAAAAGCCACAAAGGGATCACGTTCCCTTTTCCAATTTCAATCATATCCCTGGCATCAATCAGGTTGCCTTTTGCGCCATTGGCTGAGCCAATGCGGAAACAACGGTCGTTGTTCACGCAAAAATCGCCTGTTTTGCCCTGTGTCACATTGTTTTGGTAGGCCAGCTGGTTGTAAAAAAAGGTTTTATGCAAGGCCGGTTGATCAAAGTTACCATAATTGGCAACAAACATCAAGTTCGGATTCTGCATATATATTTGGGCAGGTTTTTTTAGGTTGGTGTCGCTGCTCTGGTAGAGCAGGTGGATCAACCGGGCCTGTTTCAAATAATTCAGGTAATTCATGATGGTGGCACGCGAAGTTTCCACCGAAACGCTTAGCTTGCTCACATTGGGCTGAAATGGTGCCTGGCAGGCAATGTGGTACAGCAGTTTCCTCAGCTTGGGCAGGTATTTGTGTTCAATTTGCTGCAAGTAGCTGATGTCGATCTCCAAAACCAGGTTGATGGTTTTCAACATGCTTTCGTACTGGCTTGGCTCATTAAGGAAATAAGGGTAATAACCATGCCGAAGATAATCGGCGAAATAAGCCAACGGGCGTACTTTCGACACGATGTCGCGGCAAATGGCTTCATGGTTTTCCAGAATTTCGGTTAACGAATATTTCTGGAAATTTTGACCGGCAGATAGGTTCACATATTCGCGGAATGAAAACCCATCCAGGCTGTAAACACTCACACAGCCCAGCAGCTGGGGGTTGGCATCTTTCAACCGCATCACGGGCGACCCGGTAAAAATGATTTGCAGATCTTTGAAATTATCGTAACAATACCGCAACTCTTCCGACCATGCCGGATATTTGTAAACCTGATCCAGCAAAAGGGTTTTGCCTCCGGTTTTCCTGAATTCGTCGGCAAACGATACCAACGTGCGTTCCGAAAAATAGAGGTTGTTCAAATCAACATACAGGCAACTCTTCTCACCCATGAACTGGCGCGCATAGTTTAGCAGGAAGGTGGTTTTCCCGATTCCCCGGGCACCCTTGATGCCAATCAGCCGGTCGCCCCAGTTGATGTCGTCCATCAACCCGCGCCTGACGGAATCCGGTATGCGTTCAATTAAGCTGTTGTGTATGCTGAAAAACGATTGCATGGGCATGTTTTATAACACAAATATAGAGGCTCGTTTTTCATTTTTGTAATCTTTGGGTAGCAATTTTGTTAAAATCGTGCTATTTATATTTGGTAAAAATAAGGATAATTGCCAATCACCCTTCGCAAAATCAGTTGTAGCAGTTGGTTGCGTGATAAAAATCATATTGGGGATGGGACAGGCAAAACAAAAGGGGCTGCCCAAATTTTTGGACAACCCCTGTTTGCGATATTTTGTGTCGATGATGTTTAACGGTCGTTCATCGAGATCAGGAACTCTTCGTTGCTGTTGGTTTTGTTCATGCGGTCAACCAGGAATCCCATGGCTTCAACCGAATTCATATCCGACAGGAAGTTGCGCAAAATCCAGATGCGGTTCAGGCTCTCCTGGTCAAGCAGCAGGTCTTCGCGACGGGTGCTCGAAAGGTTGACATCCACAGCTGGGAAAATGCGTTTGTTGGAGAGTTTGCGGTCGAGTTGGAGCTCCATATTGCCGGTTCCCTTGAACTCTTCGAAGATCACATCGTCCATTTTTGAACCGGTCTCCGTCAAGGCAGTGGCAATAATGGTGAGCGATCCCCCGTTTTCGATGTTGCGGGCAGCACCGAAGAAACGTTTGGGCTTGTGCAGCGCGTTGGCATCCACACCACCCGACAATACTTTGCCCGATGCAGGCGATACGGTGTTGTAGGCGCGTGCCAAGCGGGTGATGGAGTCGAGCAGGATCACCACATCGTGGCCACACTCTACCATGCGTTTGGCTTTCTCCAAAACGATGTTGGCAACTTTCACGTGGCGTTCGGCCGGCTCGTCGAAGGTGGATGAAACCACTTCGGCATTCACGCTGCGGGCCATGTCGGTTACCTCTTCGGGGCGTTCATCAATCAGTAGGATGATCATGTAAACCTCGGGGTGGTTGGCGGCAATGGCATTGGCAATATCTTTCAGCAATACTGTTTTACCAGTTTTGGGCTGGGCTACGATCAATCCGCGTTGTCCTTTGCCAATGGGGGCGAACAGGTCAACCACTCGGCTCGACAAGCTGGCTTTGCGGCCAACCGACAAACGGAATTTCTCGTTGGGGAAAATGGGTGTCAGGTGGTCGAACGACACGCGGTCGCGCACAATCTCTGGCGAACGGCCATTGATATGCTCCACTTTGATCAGCGGGAAATATTTCTCTCCCTCTTTGGGTGGGCGGATGGTGCCTAAAACGGTATCACCAGTTTTCAATCCAAAGAGTTTGATTTGCGATTGCGACACGTAAATGTCGTCGGGGGAGTTCAGGTAGTTGTAGTCCGATGAACGGAGGAATCCGTAACCGTCCGACATGATTTCCAGAACCCCGCTGGCTGAAATGATGCCTTCAAATTCGTAAGGTTTTTCACGCTCCTCGCGGCGTTCGGTATTGCGTTGGAAACGGTTGTCGCGCTGGTTGCCATCGTTTTTTTGCTCGAAACGTGTGTTTTCGGGTCTTCCTTCGCGGATGGGTTCCGTTTTGGGTTCAACGGGCATTTCAACCCGGTTTTCCTGACGGATTTCTGGCTTTTCCTCTGCAACAACAGGTTCAGGCCTTTGTGCGGGTTGTTCGACGCGGGGCTTCTGTTCTTTGGGGATATCTCTGTTTTGGTGTTTTTGAGTGCGATCCTGCCAAACTTTCTTTGGCTCGCGGTCGCCTTGTAGGCGGGGTCTTGGCATCCGGTCACCCCGGTTGTCACTTGTCTGGGTGGTCTCCTCAGTAGGTGTATTCTCTTGTAGTG
>JAGPIS010000125.1 GCA_018054835.1 Breznakibacter sp.
CATTAAAATTTTAAACATGCAAACAATTGAATTGAACGGCGTTAACCGTGTTGGTACTGGTAAGAAAGTAGCCAAGTTGTTACGTCAAGAAGAGTTGGTACCTTGCGTTCTTTACGGTGCCGGTGAAGTGGTTCATTTTTCCGCTCATGTTAACGAATTCCGCTATTTGGTTTATTCACCAAATGTTTACATCGTGAATTTGAACATCGATGGAAAAACTGTACAGGCTATCCTTAAGGATATTCAGTATCACCCTGTTAGTGATGCAATCCTTCACGTGGATTTCTTACAGATCTCCATGGACAAACTTACTGTGATGGAAATTCCTGTTACTTTGAGCGGTTTGGCTGAAGGTGTTAAAGCAGGGGGTAAACTTCAGCTGGAAATCCGTAAGCTGAAAGTTAAGGCATTGCCAAAAGATATGCCCGACACTTTGAATATCGACATTACCAATCTTGGATTGGGTAAAGGTATTAAAGTTGGCGAGCTAAGCTACGATAATGTTGAGATTCTGAACGCCAAAAATGCTGTTGTGGTTGCTGTTAAGCTTACCAGAGCTGCCCGTGCTGCTGCACAAGGCCAGAAGTAATTATATTATTGAAAAAACAAAAAACCTCCATCGCGATGGGGGTTTTTTTTGTTGGATAGGCACCATGGTAAGCCTCTTTTTACTATTTTGGCATTACCCTTGTAAAAGTTGCTTATGAATAAATGGTTCTCCTTTTTTAATTGCAAAAAACGCGAAATAGTACCTTCGGAAATGAAATATTTAATTGCAGGATTGGGCAATATCGGATCCGAATATGCCCATACCCGTCATAATATCGGCTTTGATGTGGTGGATGCCCTGGCTAAGGAGCATGATTGCCCCTTTGAGGATGGGCGTTATGGGATGGTGGCCAATCTCAAGTTTAAAGGGCGTACTTTTGTGCTGTTGAAACCCAGCACTTATATGAATTTGAGTGGCAAGGCCATTGCCTATTGGATGCAAAAAGAAAAAATTGCCCTTGAAAATGTATTGGTTGTGGTGGACGATTTGGCCTTGCCCTTTGGTACCTTACGGCTGAAACCCAAAGGCAGCGATGCCGGTCACAATGGCCTGAAACATATTCAAGAAACCTTGGGGCACAACAATTATGCGCGCCTACGATTCGGGATTGGCGATAATTTCCGCAAAGGAGGGCAGGTTGATTATGTGCTGGGCAAATGGAGCGGCGAAGAAGCCAAGGACCTGCCCTTACGCATTGACGTGGCCTGTCAGATGATAAAAAGCTTTGGCACCATTGGGATGCAACCAACCATGACCGCCTTTAATAATAAATAGTTATGAGCTTGAAAGAATCAGTCCGGATTGATAAGTTCCTTTGGTCGGTGCGGTTGTTTAAAACCCGCAGTTTTGCTGCCGAAGCCTGCAAGAAAGGACGGGTCACCATGGGCGGAATGCCGGTCAAGACCTCCCGCGTGGTTAAGGTGGGCGATGTGTTGGAAATACGTGTCCCACCCATCATTCGGTCCTTTAAAGTTTTGGAATTGGCCGATAACCGGATGGGTGCCAAATTGGTGCCCGGTTTTATCGAAGATGTCACACCTGCCGATGTGCTGGCTGTTCTGGAGATGAGCCAACTGGCGCAAGCCTCTGGCCGGCCACGTGGAACCGGTCGTCCCACCAAAAAGGAACGGCGCGATTTGGATGATTTTTTTATTGGTGATTTTTCTGACGAGGATATAGATTGATATGATAGTAGCACAAGAAAAGCGGAAGCAAAATATTGTTGAGTATATCCTGTATATGTGGCAGGTGGAAGATTTGATCCGTGCCAATGGATTGGATATGGGTCGAATCGATCAAAACATCATAGTCAGCTACAAGCTTTCCGATGAATCGCTGATCCTTGAAGTACGCGACTGGTGGGAGAATCTTACCGAGATGATGAGGTTGGAAGGTAAGGAGACAGCCGGTCATTTGCAGATTGCCACACACCTGGCCAATGACCTTTACAATTTCCACCTTGAGTTGCTGACTCAATCAACGGAAATAACTTACCAAAATGCCTTCCAGATGGCTTATCCCGACCTTATGGCATTTGCTGCCCGCCAGCCACAGGAGGTGAAGATGCACCACATTGAATTGGCTCTGTCGGCGGTCTATTCGGTTTTCCTTTTGAAACTCAAAGGTGTGGAAATCAAAACTGACACCCAAAATGCCATTCAACGCATCAGTCGCTTTTTATCCATTTTGTCTGTTAGGTACCTGGCCGATGAGCGTGGTGACAAAAAGGCGCATGAGGTTGAAGGCTGAAAACGTTTCATGTTCCTCAAAGCCTCTTCCGGTGGCGGGCAACCCAACGGTATATTCTTTGCCGGAGGGTACTGGGGATTAATCGAGCCGGGTAGGCTGCAAGGCGCCATGGGAGAGGAAGGCTTTGGAGGGCTTCCAGTATGCCATCGGCACCTTGATGCAATGTGTTGCCCTTGATCACCACCACCTCTTCCAAACATGAATTGTCGAGATGGAAGGCATCCA
This sequence comes from Breznakibacter sp., assembly GCA_018054835.1. GTDB lineage: Bacteria > Bacteroidota > Bacteroidia > Bacteroidales > Marinilabiliaceae > JAGPIS01. The sequence continues at coordinate 2,525 of JAGPIS010000125.1, forward strand.
ACTTCTCCTTTGCCTCAGCCTGGCTGAAAGGCAAAAAAGTGAAGTGGTGGTTTTTGTCGGCTTGTTTCAATAAGGCCACCGACCTTTGGCAAAGCTTGCAATGGTCGTCATAAATAATATAGCCATTTCTCTTTTTGTCTTCCATATATAATAAACCGCTCGGATGCCGAATGGTTTATTGTGTGATTGTTTTATTGCCCACTATTTACGGATCACCAAATCTACCCTGCGGTTGATGAAGTGTAATCCTCTGGGTGTCAATTCTCTGGTTGGCGATAATAGTTCGCTGTTTCCTTTGGGTGTGATGATGATTCTCTCAGGATTGATTCCCAGATCGTGGATGAGCTTGTCGGCCACATTGTTGCATCGGGTTTCGCTGATGGCCATGTTGTTGGTAACCTCCTCTTTTTCGTCGGAGAAGCCTATTATTTCCACTTTCCAGCGTTCGTCTTTCAGTAGTTTGATGGCCACCTGTGCCAGCTCTTCGTGGTATATGCCATCCACAGCCGTATTTTTTGATGTGAAAAAGATCTGGTGCAAATTGTTGCGGCCATATACCTTTTTTAGGGTGTGGACAATGAAAACTGAGTCGCGTTTGATGGGTCGGTTGGCTTCGTAACTCTTTATCTTCAGCTCCAAGTCTTCAATCTCCGAAAGGATGGGGTCTTTCTTGGGCTTTCCAAAGATGTTGAAGCCATAGGAACGGTAGGTCCATTTGCTGTGGCGGATATTTTTCTTGCCCAGGTGGTAGCCCAGGTTGATGGCTGTGTACCAGTAGCGGTCGTTGGTGGCACCAATCAATATGTTGTCCATATTGTCCTCGAACGAAAAACGAATGGTCGATTCAATGCCGATGTCAAAGCAATTGTTGATGCGGTAAAGCGCACCGGCTCCCAGGGGAATCACCATCTCGGCCTTTCGGGCAATTTTCTTTTCAGGGTTTAATTTGTCGTAACCCAATACCACATAGCGTTTATCCTCCGGCTCCCCTGTGAAATCGCTCACGCGCACAAATTCATCATTGGCCACGTAGCGCAGTTGCGACCTGAAAGCCTGCATCCCAAGACCTATCTTCAGGTAAAAATTCCACCGATCCTTGATTGGGCCAGGGAAATTGACCATTTGGTTGATATACGCCTGGAGGTTGAGTGTGAAATCCATCAACTCCCCATTGAAATAGACCTGTTGTTTTTGCCCATACATGTTGGCCGTCAAAAATTGAAGGTCGATGGCAAACGATGGATATATTTGTTTCGCTATCGAGGCATTGAAGCCGAAGTCCAAGTGGTTCGATGGGAAAAGTGTGTAGGACGTGAGGTCGGTAAAGGGGATAGCAATGCCATACCCCGCTGTCAAAGTCCAGGTTTTGAATTTTTTGTCGCTGGAGTAGCGTGCCGACTCGTCAATCACCCTCAGGTCGGTCTTATACTGCGCCTTCGGGGTGGCCATCAGAAAAAACAATCCTATCAATATCAGATGGTATCTCATCATGCTATTCTTTTTTGAGGAGTAGATCAACACGGCGGTTCACCAGGTGGAGGCCACGCGGCTTGAGCTTGTCGGTGTCGGATAGCAGTTCTGCCTCACCTTTGGGATTCAGCTCGAACCGGCTCTCTTCAAGGCCGTAGTCTTTCACCAGCACATCCAATACCGCCTGGCATCGTCGTTCACTGAGTCGGATGTTGTATTGATCCGTTCCGCGTGCATCACAATAGCCGCGTATGATCACGCGTGAGACTCCGTTCTCTTTCATCGCTTTGGCTATTTGCGCCAAGGTTTTGTGCGAACGTTCCGATAGGTTCGATTTGTCAAACTCGAAAAACACCGAAGCATAAATGTCGTCTTCGTAAATGACGGTTTCCGAATAGATGGTTGTGGTGTCGTTGGTCACCGAGTCGTTGGCCGCCAATTCATCGAGCCTCTGTTTCAACGAGTCGATTTTCATAGCCAAGGGATCCTTCTCCCGGTTTCGGCGCTGGCTGAGGTTGAAGTCCTTGTAGGTCCATACGGGATGGCGGCGGTCTTTCTTGCCTATTTTATAGCGGATGGTCAGGGTAGGGTATAGGTAGGCATCATTGTCGGCACCCGAAAGGTTGACATCCAAATTGTCTTTGGTCATGGAGTGCATGATTAATTCCATGCCGGCGTCCCAGCGCTCGTTGATGCGGTATTGGGCACCGAGGCCGATGGGGATAACCACTTCGCTTTTGCGTTTCTGTTTGTTGGTGGGATCGCCCTTTCGGTCGTAACCAATCACCAGGTAGTCTTCTTGATCCCAGCCATAAGGGTTGGGGTAGCCCGAAATGAATGGATAGACGTCGCTAACTTTCTTGAAGGTGTTGTCCTCCACATCGCGCACGCGGCTTCTGAAATAGACCAATCCAAAGCCCAGCTTCGCGTAAATGTTCCAACGATCCGATATGGGGCCGAAAATGGCCATTTGGTTGATGCTCAGGGTTAGGTTAAGGGAGGCATCAATAAGGTTGCCGCTGAAGTAACGGCCGTTTTTCTGTCCATACATGTCGGCCATCATCAACTGGGCTTCGAGTCCCCAGGGGCGGTTGAACTGTCGGGCAACCACGATGGAGGGTGCAAACCGGTAATGATCCTTTGGAAAAATGGAGTAGTCGATGATGTCGGTATAATAAAATACCGGCCCGAGTCCCAACCCTATAGTCCAGTTGTTGTATTTGTTTTCCCGCCTGTAGAGTTGCTGCTCACTCAGCGATCCAAAATCAATTTGTGCATGTAGGGGCAGGATGGCACCAAATAAGGCCAGTAGGCCAAAGATGTATTGGTTAGCTTTCATTTCCAGGATAATAAGTCATTGCTCTTTCAAATTTATATTATTCCCAATCAATGGATTACCCTGTTTTACCAATCCTGTTTTTTTTTACATCAAAATGATTTTTTGGGGCACAAAAAAAGGATCCTTTCGCGAAAGGATCCTTTTTTATGGTCTTGTTTAGTTTGCTTTATTTTTGAAGAGGGTCAACCCCTCGGCGAGCCATTGTTTGTATTCGTCCACATTCAGGTTGAAAGCCATGGGGGCGTTGAGGACCTCTTCGCCGGGGGTCATCAACACATAGTAGGGCTGCCCTTGTATATGGAAGCGTGAGAGTTGGAAATCGGCCCATTTTTGACCCACATTCCTGATTTTCTTGCCGGTCTCTTTCGAGATGTAAACTTCATGCTCAGGAAGCTCTTTGCGCAGATCCACATAAAGTGAGACCAGCACGTAATCGTTGGTCAGCATGTTTTTTACCTCCTGGTCGGACCAAACATTATCCTCCATTTTTCGGCAATTGACACAGGTTTTGCCAGTGAAATCGAGTAATAACGGTTTGTTTTCCTTTTTGGCATATTCCAATGCCGGTTGAAGGTCGTCGAAAGCAGGGATGCCTTGTGGTCCCTGGTGCATGCCGGCCGGCATGTCGCTGTGTGATGATGCCGATGTGGTGATGGCGACCGATTCGCG